>JBAWXO010000105.1:0-6576 GCA_037144035.1 Kiritimatiellales bacterium | reverse complement strand
CGTAGCCAAGGCACTCCTTTTTCTCTGCGTAGGTGTGGTTGAGCACAAGATTCACAGCCGTGATGTCGAGAACATGGCCGGGCTGGTTCTGCGACTGCCCAGGCTCGCCGTGATGATCGAGATCGGTATCGCTGGCATGTTTCTTGCCCCTTTCGGTATGCTGATCAGTAAATGGGCCGTTCTTAAGGCGATTGTAGACGCTCATCCGCTTCTCTCGATCTTCATCGTGTTCGGTAGCTCGGCCACGCTTTTCTTCTGGGTTAAGTGGCTGGGCAAAATGCTGCAGATCACCGGTCCGATGGAAAAGAAGGAAAAGAACATCGGCGGCGGCGAATGGACCGCTCTGATTTCTCTGTCTGTTTTGACCATCCTGGCATGCGTAGGCTTCCCGCAGATTTCCAATCTGTTTATTGAGCCGTACATCGGCGGCGGCTTCAAAGCGGCGGACAGCGTTCTGGGTGCCAGCAATCTGATTGTCATGGGACTGATGCTGGGTATGGTGGCGATGTTCCCGCTCAGTTTTTTCAATTACAACCGCAAGGTGAAAGTGGTCGATGCCTATCTCGCCGGTGCCAACGTCGAATCGACCGACGGGCAGGCCCGTTTCCAGGGCTCGGCCGGCACCATCCGCGACATGTCGATGCATAACTACTACATCGGCCAACTGCTCGGCGAGGAGCGGGTTTTCAAAATCGGGTTCTGGATCGCGATCGCAACGCTGGTCGCATTGGCCGGAACCTTCCTGCTGCCGATTGGTCTGCCTCAGGAAGTTATCCATACGATTGTCCATCGTGCTCTTTCACTCAAAGAGGTCTTGATCCGTCTGGTGGCCTATCTGGTGCTGGCGCCGCTGATTGGTGGCTTGCTGGCCGGTATCGACCGCAAACTGACCGCTCGCATGCAGGGTCGCCGCGGCCCGCCGATACGGCAGGCCTTCTACGATGTCGCCAAACTTTGGGGCAAGGAGAGCATCGTGGTCAGGCGCTCGCAGAACTTCTACATCCTGTTCTTCTTCCTTTTTGTCGTCTTCACCGGCGCGCTTTTCTTTTGCGGGTCCGACCTGCTGCTGATGATCTTCTCGCTGACGCTGGCCGGCATTTTCTTCGTCCTCGCGGCCTACAAGGCGAGTTCGCCATACAGCTTCATCGGTGCCGAGCGCGAACTGATCCAGATGGTCGCCTACGAACCGATGGTGCTGATGGCTGCGGTCGGCATGTATATGACCACCGGCAGTTTTCGCATCGACGACATTTTCATCAACGCCAGTCCGGCCAATTCGCTCAAGCTGCTCTTGATTTTCATCGGCTTCCTCTACATTCTGGAAATCAAGTTCCGTAAGTCGCCGTTCGATTTGTCGACCTCGCACCATGCCCATCAGGAACTGGTCAAAGGGATCACTACCGAATTCTCCGGCAAGATGCTGGCGCTGATCGAAGTTGCTCACTGGTACGAGAACGTGGTTTTGTTCGCGTGGGTCGGCTTGTTCTTCGCTTTCAACCTGTGGGTCGGCGCCGCCGCCATGGTTCTGGTTTTTTTCTTCATGATCTTCGTCGACAACACCTTCGCCCGCCTGAAGTGGCAGCTCGCCATCAAGAGCGCATGGGCGGTATCTCTGGTGCTGGCGGTGGCAAACCTGATTCTTTTAGCCCTTTGGAAATGAGAGGAACACCTGAATGACCGCTTTCAAAAAGTCCCCTTGGGTGATCCATTACGATGCGTCGAGCTGCAATGGCTGCGACATCGAAGTGCTCGCTTGCCTGATGCCAACCTTTGATGTCGAGCGTTTCGGCATCATCAACACCGGCAATCCCAAACATGCCGACATCTTTCTGGTCACCGGCTCGGTCAATGTTCAGAACGCGCCGGTTGTCCGTAATATCTACGCTCAAATGCCCGAGCCCAAGGTCGTCGTCGCCATCGGTATCTGCGGCACGTCCGGCGGCATCTTCCGCGAATGCTACAATGTTCTCGGCGGCATCGACACGGTGATTCCGGTCGACGTGTATGTTCCGGGCTGCGCGGCCCGTCCCGAGGCGATCATTGATGGCGTGGTGCGCGCCCTCGATATTCTTGAGATGAAACACCGGTTCCTGGAAACCTCAGCCGGCGCGGTCGGCGGCGGGTTTATGATTAACCGGGCCAACCAGAAGGACATTCCCGAGATTCTTGCTCTGCAGAAGATCGCTTACCGCAGCGAGGCCGAGCTTTATGGAAGCGACAGCGTTCCGGCGCTTGGCCAGACGATGGAAGAGATCACCGCCGACTTCGACCGGATGATTTTTCTTAAGGCCGTTGTTAATGGAAAAATAGTCGGTTCAATCCGTGGTCGTCGCGACGGCGACACCGCCTACATCAGCCGGGTGGCCGTTCATCCTTATTTCCAGGGAAAGGGGATCGCCACCGGGTTGATCCGTCAGATCGAACATGAAGTCGGCGATGTCCGCATCTATGAGGCGTTCACCGGCCATCAGAGCCTGCGGAACCTGCACCTTTACGAGAAGATGGGGTACCGGCAGGTTCGAACTGAGCCCTTCACCTCGACGGTGAATTGGGTTTATCTGCAGAAGGAGCGCAAATGATTGAAGAACAGACCATAATCACCGTCATGCCGGAAACGCTGGTGGCCGAAACGCGCAAGATGCGTGATCAGGGATACCGGCTGGTTCAAATCTGCGTCACGCGGCTGGGCGAAGAGCTTCAGCTGGACTACAGCTTTGACCTCAACCGCAAGTTCATCAACTTCCGCTTCATGCAACCGAAGATTGGCGCGCGCGTTCCGAGTGTCAGCGGCATCTACTGGTGCGCCTTCACCTACGAGAACGAGATCAGCGACCTGTTCGGCGTTCAGGTGGACGGCAACGCCCTCGATTTCAAAGGGAACTTTTACAAGACCGCCATGAAGCATCCGTTCATTCAAGACGCCGCGCCGGCTCCCGCTGCGGCTCCGGCCAAGGGAGGTCAGTAATCATGGGTAGCCGAACAATCATCCCTTTCGGTCCGCAGCACCCGGTGCTTCCGGAGCCGATTCATATCGACCTGATCGTCGAAGACGAAAAAGTAGTCGAGGCCGTTCCTTCCATCGGCTTTATCCACCGCGGCCTGGAAAAGCTGGTCGAGAAGAAGGACTACATTGAGTACGTCTACGTCGCCGAGCGCATCTGCGGCATCTGCAGTTTCATCCACGGCCAGACCTACTGTCAGGGCGTTGAAGAGATCATGAAGATTGAGATTCCGACGCGCGCCAAATATCTGCGCACGATCTGGGGCGAGCTTTCCCGTATTCACAGTCATCTGCTGTGGCTCGGACTGATGGCCGATGCGTTCGGTTTCGAATCGCTGTTCATGCACAGCTGGCGCGTTCGCGAGCAGGTTCTTGACCTCATTGAAGCGACCACCGGCGGCCGCGTTATTTTCGGCTCCTGCAAAGTCGGCGGCACCCGCCGTGACATTCCGCCGGAACAAATGAGCTGGCTGTTAGCCCGACTGGAAACGGTCGAGAAGGAAATGCAGCTGATCGTCGACATTTTCATGAACGATAACTCGGTCAAGCACCGTCTCTGCGGCGTCGGCGTCATCTCCAAAGAAGATGCGATCGTTTTAGGTGCTGTTGGTCCGACCCTGCGCGGTAGCGGCGTGGCCGATGACATGCGCCTATTGAAGTACGCCGCTTTTGGCGATCTGGATTTCCAGCCGATTTCAAAAACAGACGGCGATTCCTACAGCCGTTGCGCGGTGCGTTGCTCCGAACTGTTCCAGTCGGTCGACCTGATTCGTCAGGCGGCGGCGAAGATGCCGGAAGGCGAAATCGCTGTTAAAGTGACCGGCAACCCGGACGGCGAATTTTTCTCGCGCGTCGAACAGCCCCGTGGCGAAGTGGTTTATTACATCAAGGGCAACGGCACCAAGAATCTGACCCGCTTCCGCGCCCGCACGCCGACCTTTGCCAACGTTCCGCCGCTGGTCAAAATGCTGGCAGGCTGCGAATTGGCCGACGTTCCGGTTCTGGTACTGACAATTGACCCCTGCATCAGCTGCACGGAGAGGTAACCCCATGGCATTCTTCCAAATGAAAAAAATGATTCTGGCGTGGACATTCCGTACGCCGGTCACGACCAAATATCCGTTCGAACCCCGGAAAATATGTCCCGGTTCACGCGGCCGTCTGGACATCAAAATTTCCGACTGCATCTTTTGCACCTTGTGCGCCAAGCGCTGTCCGACTCAGGCGCTGAATGTCGACCGGGTGAACAAGAAATGGCACATCGACCGTTTGCGTTGTATCTCCTGCAACTGTTGCGTCGAAGTCTGTCCGAAAAAATGTCTGCATCTGACCGGCGACCATGGTATTCCGACCGTGACAAAGGACTGGGAAACGTTTTGATATGCACGAAGACCACCTCATTGACGGCGTGATCGAAGATGTGAAGCGGCGGATGTTGGCCGCCGGAGCGTCGAAGGTGAGTCGCATCGTTCTTGAGTTGAGTCCAGATTCCCACATGGACGAAATATCGGTTGAAATGCATCTTGAGTCGCATCTGGCCGAAGAACCGGCGATGGCCGATGCGAAGATTGAATATCGCCATGTGCCGCCGCGTCTTTTCTGTCCGGCCTGCAATGCGGAATTTGAACGCCAACCCGGCGTATTCACCTGTCCGCAATGTTCTAAACCTGGCCGGCCCTGCGGCCACCGTTCCGGCCTGCGGGTGCTTGACGTGGACTTGTCTTAGGGTCGCGAATCCGCACCCAAAGTATGAAAGATGAACTATGAAAGAGGAAAATGGGGCTGCGAAAGCTTTAACAAAAAGGCCAACGCCGCTTGAGTTCCGATTTCATCTTTCATCCTTCATAATTCATAGTTCACTGCACAGAAGTCATAGAAAACTGGAGCCAAGAACTTAATGTGCTACGCGCTTCCAGGCGTTGTGACGGAGATCAGCGGCCGCAATGCAGTAATCAGCTATTTCGGCGAAATCCGTTCGGCTCTCTGTGAACTCACTAACATTAAGCCCGGCGACTATGTTTATGCGCAGGGCGGCTATGTGATCGAAAAGGTCGACCCCGACTTCGCCCGCGAAATGCTCGATACCTGGAACGAACTGTTTCTGGTGTTGCAGGAGCGCGACACAGCTATGTCGGAGCGCCCCGCGCCGGAACCGAATGACCGGCCGCTTCAGGACATTCTCGACAAGGCCGGTGCCGGACTTCCGATCTCCCGCGATGAGTTGCGCTATCTGCTGACCATCGAAGAGCCGGATCGTCTGGAACGGCTGTACCGTACCGCCAATGCCGTCCGCCACTTGCACCACCGCAATTCATGCTGTGTGCACGGCATTCTGGAAATTTCAAACTACTGCTCCAGCGACTGCCTCTACTGCGGACTGGCGGCCAATTCCACGCTGACTCGGCGCTACCGGATGACCCGCGACGAAATTCTCGAAGCGGCCAAAGAAGCGATTGAAGGCTTTGGCTTTAAGTCGCTGGTTCTCCAGTCCGGCGAAGATCCCGCTTACACTCCGGCGTTTCTGGCCGAGATCGTTGCCGAGATTAAACGTCGGCACGGCGTCTTCATCTGCGTTAGCTTCGGCGAAGTCGGCCTCGACGGTCTCGATATGCTTTACGAAGCCGGAGCCCGCGCCTTGCTGATGCGTTTTGAAACATCGGACGCCAAACTCTATGCCGCGCTTCATCCCGGCGATACGCTGGATGCCCGCCTGATCCATCTGCGCCACGCGCTCAAGACCGGTTGGCTGACCGTAACCGGCGGACTGATAGGGCTTCCCGGCCAGACCGTTGATTCGCTCGCCGACGACATTCTGCTGGCGGGTGAACTGAATGCCGAAATGTTCAGCTTCGGCCCGGTACTGACCAGCCACCGCCGCCGCGATATTATTCCGGCCACCGAATCGCAAATGCTTCGCGCGCTGGCCGCCGCCCGGATCGCCGCACCGCCGCAGGCCAAAGTGCTGGTCACCACCGCTTTTGAAACGCTGTCGCCAAACGCCCGCGAACGCGGACTGATGTCTGGCGCCAGCTCGGTCATGCTGAATGTCACGCCGCTCCGTTACCGTGCCGACTACGCCATCTACGATGGACGCGCCCACGCCAGCGAAAGTATCGCCGACCAGACCCGCGCCATCATCCAGCTCCTCGACTGCCTCGGCCGTGCTCCCAGCGATCTCGGCGTCGCCACTCCGTCTCTCTCTAAGCTTGGTGGGTAGGGAAGGGATCTGGCACTGATACCAGTCTTGCATAATATTCGGTATAAGAACGCCCGGTCGGGTGACCGGGCCTACAGTTTTTGGATTCCGATTTTGTAGGCCGGGTGACCTCACCCGGCGAAACTGGATAAATACCGAAATTCTTCCGGAACTGGTATGATACCAAGTTCGCATGATCTTCGGTTTTAATTACCGCGCCCTCCCTTCGTTTTCCTTCGTGCTTCTGTTGAAAATATTGTTCAGATTGATTCCGTATGACAGGGGATTAATTTCGTTCGAAGCGGAAAAATGATTTTGTCAAAATCCGGTTCTTCTCGGAAGTGCGTACCTAAGAGTTGAAAAAGTTGACTGGTTGTCG
>JBAWXO010000104.1:0-6579 GCA_037144035.1 Kiritimatiellales bacterium | reverse complement strand
GCCGCGGGCCGGACACTTTAAGAAGGCTGGTGTCGGTACAATGCGGGAACTGCGAGAAGTTCGCGTGGAAGCAGCCGACGCGGCGAAAGCCGGCGACACATGGACCGCGGCGATTTTCGAAGGCGTTAATTTTGTCGACGTGTTGGGCGTTACCAAAGGTAAAGGCTTCCAGGGTGTTATGAAGCGGCACAACTTTAGCGGCGGACGAGCCACCCATGGTTCGCACTTTCATCGCACAACCGGTTCAATCGGTATGAAAGAAAAACCCGGTCGCGTTTTCAAAGGCAAGAAGATGGCCGGCCAGATGGGCAGTACGGACGTTACCGTTCAGAGTCTGAAAGTGGTGCAGGTTCGCGCGACTGAAAACCTGATTCTGGTTAAAGGTGCGGTACCTGGTGCCAACGGCACAACACTGGTTGTGCGCGAAGCACTCAAGAGAAAGTAATTTGAGAGGATGATCATGAGTACGTTACCGCTTAAAGATTGCAACGGGAAGAAACTGGGTGAAATGACCCTCAGCGAAAAGTTTACTGTCGCTGACAAGGGCGCTCAGGCGGTCCATCAGGCCGTTATTACCCATCAGGCCCACCAGCACCAGGGTTCGGCCAACACGCAACGCAAAGGTGAAGTGGCCGGTTCCGGCAAGAAGCCCTGGAAACAGAAGGGTCTTGGCCGTGCCCGCGCCGGTTACCGTCAGTCGCCCGTGTGGCGCGGCGGGGGTGTGGCCTTTGGTCCGCATCCGCGAAAAGTGCGCAAACAGGTTCCACGCAAAGTGGCCCGTCTGGCCTTCGCCCGCGCCTTTGGTGAAAGAGCTGAAGCCGGTCAGGTGCTGGTTCTGGATGACATTAAGCTGGCGACTCCGCGCACCAAAGAAATCTGTTCCTTGTTGAAGGCGCTGGAAATCAAGGGCAAGACTCTGTTGATTCTGGATGTGCTGGACGCGAACGTTTGTCTGGCGGCCCGCAATCTGCAGGACATCGAAGTGGTTTGCGCCTCAAATGTGAACACCTATCAGATTGTCCGCTATCCCCAAATTGTGATCACCAAAGCGGGCGTTGAAAAACTCGAACAGCGCCTGGCCTAGAGAGGAATTTGAAATGAAAGACGTATATCAGGTAATCCAGAAAGTCATGCTGACGGAAAAGGGCAACCGCCTTTCCGAAACGGAAAACAAATATGTTTTCAATGTAACACCCACCGCAAATAAAGCGGAGATCAAGCAGGCGGTTGAAGAGCTTTTCAAGGTGAAAGTGACTGCGGTCAATACCATGAAACGGCTGGGTAAAAATAAACGGGAACGCACCGCCAGTTTCGGCCGCACCGCCGGATGGAAGCGCGCCGTTGTGACGCTGGCCGAAGGCAGCAAAATTGATTTCGTGTAAGGAGTTTGAGACATGGCTTTAAAAACATATAAACCGACAACGCCCAGCCGCCGCCACACGGTGACGTCTGCGTTTGAAGAAATAACAAAATCGACGCCCGAACGGTCACTGCTCCGCGCGAAAAAGAGCACCGGCGGACGCAACAGCGCCGGACGCATCTCAACCCGTCATCGCGGCGGTGGACACAAACAGCGTTACCGCCTAATCGATTTTAAACGCAACAAGTACGGTATTCCCGCCACCGTTGCTGCGATCGAATACGATCCGAACCGTTCGGCCCGTATCGCATTGCTGAACTACGTGGATGGTGAGAAACGCTACATGATCGCTCCGGTCGGCCTGAAGGTGGGCGCCGTGATTGTATCCGGACCGGACGCTGAACCGGCCGTGGGCAATGCGCTGCCGCTCGAAAAAATTCCGCTGGGTATGACGGTTCATAATATCGAACTGAAAGCTGGCGGCGGAGG
The DNA here is from genome assembly GCA_037144035.1 of Kiritimatiellales bacterium. Taxonomy (GTDB): domain Bacteria; phylum Verrucomicrobiota; class Kiritimatiellia; order Kiritimatiellales; family Tichowtungiaceae; genus Tichowtungia. The sequence continues at coordinate 4,730 of JBAWXO010000104.1, read as the reverse complement.
ACAGATCGCCCGTTCCGCAGGCACCAGCGCACAGCTGATGTCCCGTGAAGGTGAATTTGCCAACCTGAAGATGCCGTCGGGCGAACTCCGCCGTGTGCGAATCAACTGCTACGCAACTATCGGTCAGGTCGGTAATGTCGATCATGAAAATATTTCCAGCGGTAAAGCTGGCCGTAAACGCTGGCTGGGCATTCGTCCGACCGTTCGCGGTGTGGCGATGAACCCGGTCGACCACCCGATGGGTGGTGGTGAAGGTCGTACGTCGGGTGGCGGGCATCCGCAGTCACCGTGGGGTACGCTGGCTAAGGGCAAGCGCACTCGCAAACACAAACTGGCTTCGAATAAGTACATCATTGCACGGAGAAAGAAGTAAGTTATGGCTCGTTCACTTAAAAAAGGTCCTTTCGTTGACGTCAAGCTGCTCAAAAAAATTGCGCAGATGGAAGTGTCAGGCAGAAAAAAACCGGTCAAGACCTGGGCTCGCGCCTCGATGATCGTGCCGGAGTTTGTCGGCCATAACTTTTCCGTGCATAACGGCAAGGTGTTTGTTGCAGTGTTTGTGACGGAAAACATGGTGGGTCACCGCCTCGGCGAGTTTGCGCCGACCCGTTCTTTCAAGTCGCATGGTATTGCGACCGACAAGACCGTTTCGAAATAAACTATTTTTATTATAGAAGTTCTGGATTTGAAAATGGAATGACGTATAGTTGCCGCCTTTGCGTTCAGAAAGCGGCAGCAAATTGAGAGTAAAAACATGGAAGTTTCAGCAACAACAAAATACGTGAGAATGTCACCGATCAAGGCGCGCTATATGGCGTCTGAGATCCAGGGGCTTTCAGTTGCAGAAGCCCTTCGTATTACAAGCTTTAACGCAATGAAAGCGGCAACTGAAATAGGCAAAACACTTCAGTCGGCCGTTGCCAATGCGCAGAGCAATGAAGGCGTCTCTGCGGACAAACTTTTTGTGAAAGATGCCTATGTGGATGAGGGGCCGGCGCTCAAGCGGTCCCGCCCGCGTGCTCGCGGTTCAGCGTCGCCTATTCGTAAGCGTACGTCTCATATCACAGTGGTTTTAACGGATCGTAAATAAGGAAAGGGAATCGTTTTGGGACAGAAAGTAAATCCTATCGGACTCCGGATTGCGGTAAATAAGAACTGGCGCTCGCGCTGGTTCGCCGGCAAAAAAGAGTTTGCTGATCTGCTTCAAGAGGATATCGCTATCCGCGAAGCCGTACACGCACGTCTTAAAGATGCTTCGATTTCGAACATCTTTATCGAACGTTACGCCAACCGTGTCCGCGTGACCATCCGCACAGCCCGTCCAGGGTTGGTGATTGGCCGCAAGGGCGAGGACATCGAAAAGTTGCGCGAGCAACTTGGTAAGATGACCAAAAAAGAAGTTTACATTGAAATTGATGAAGTAAAGAACCCCGACATCGATGCCAAACTGGTAGCCGAAGGGATTGCTCTGCAGCTGGAACGACGAGTTTCACATCGCCGGGCAATGAAGCGTGCGATTCAGATGGCTATGGATACCGGTGCGGACGGCATTAAAGTGCTGGCTGGCGGACGGTTGGGCGGGGCTGAAATTTCCCGTACGGAAAGCTACAAAGAAGGTAGAGTTCCTCTCCATACGCTGCGAGCCGACATTGACTACGGAACGGCAACTGCCCGGACCGTGGCTGGCGCGATTGGTATCAAGGTGTGGATTTGTAAGAAGGACGAAAAGGCGCAAGCTTAGGAGTATTGATCAATGCCTTTAATGCCAAAACGAGTTAAATATCGGAAAGTCCAGAAGGGCTCCCGCCGCGGTATGGCCAAAGCCGGCACTACGCTGTCTTTCGGTGAATACGGTCTGCAGGCGCTGGAGCGAGCATGGATAACAAACATTCAGATTGAGGCCTGTCGTGTGGCGATCAACCGCAATCTGAAACGCAAAGGAAAACTTTGGTTGCGAATTTACCCGGACAAGCCGTTTACAAAAAAACCGCTGGAAGTCCGAATGGGTAAAGGGAAAGGCGGCGTCGAAGGCTGGGTTGCTGTGGTTCGTCCCGGGCGTATGCTCTTTGAACTCGACGGCGTGACGGAACAGCAGGCGCGTGTCGCTATGCGGCTCGCGGCCACCAAGCTACCCATCCGTGTGCGTTTCGTGACCCGCCATGTGGCGAAATAATTGAGAGTATCGGAATGAAAAAAACAAAAAAAATTACGGATAATACGGCCGCCGAGCTGCATCTGCAGCTGGACGATGCGAAGAAGGAGCTGTTCAATTTGCGCCTTCAGCAGGTTTCCGGTCAGCTGGAAAATCCGCTACGCATCCGTGCCGTGCGGCGTTTGATAGCGCGCATCAAAACAGTTATGAATCAGGCGGCGAAAGCCGAGGGGTAAAAGATGGAGTCAAGAGGTCATCGGAAAGTGCGCGAAGGTCGCGTTTGTAGCGCGGTGGGTAACAAAACCATCGCGGTGGTCATTGAGCGCCGCGTCCGGCATCCGTTGCTGGGTAAGGAACTGCGAGTGACGAAGAAAATTCATGCGCATGATGAAAACAACGAAGCCAAAGTCGGTAACGTAGTCCGTGTGATGGAAACCCGGCCGATCAGCCGGCTAAAGCACTGGCGGCTTTTAGAAATTTTGTCGAAATAAGGCAGGGTGAAAAATGATTTCAGTACAGACCAGACTAGATGTCGCGGATAATACCGGCGCGCGTAGCGTGCAGTGTATCCGGGTTTTGAAAACGAAGCGCAGATACGCCAAAGTCGGCGAAGTGATCAAAGTGGCGGTGAAAGAAGCTCAGCCCGGCGGAGTCGTCAAAAAAGGCGATGTCTGCGAAGCGGTTGTCGTTCGCACCACAGCCCCGATCCGCCGCCGTGACGGTTCCGTTCTGCGTTTCGACCACAACGCGGCCGTCATCATTGATGCGACTAAAAATCCGCGCGGAACGCGCATCTTTGGCCCGGTGGCCCGTGAACTGCGCGACGGCAACTTCATGAAAGTTGTCTCGCTCGCGCCGGAAGTGATTTAAGGAGAGGAACGTTTTGTATGGCAGCGCGTATTAAAAAAGGTGATTTAGTCAAAGTCGTTACCGGCGATGACAAAGGCAAGACCGGGAAGGTCCTGCAGGTGCTTCCGGATTCAGGACGGGCGTTGGTGGAAGGACTGAATTTTGCGAAGAAGCACATGCGCAAAACACAGGACAATCCGCAGGGCGGCGTGGTGGAGAAAGAAGTTTCAATCCACATGTCGAATTTGAAAAAAGCAGAGTAACTTAATCCATTTATCCAGAGGGGTGGGTATCCATGATACCGGCAATGAAGAAAAAATATCGTGAATTAGTGGTGCCGGAACTTCAGAAGAAGTTCAACTACGGCAACCGCATGCAGATTCCGTCGCTTTCCAAGATCACTATTAACGTATCGGTCGGCATGCAGCATGACCGCGATGCGTTGCAGGCGGTGCTGGACGATTTGGGCAAAATAACCGGCCAGCGTCCGGTGACGATCAAAGCCCGGAAGAGCGTGTCAAACTTCAAACTGCGCGAAGGCGTTTCGCTGGCTGGCAAAGTGACGTTACGCGGTGCCCGGATGTATGAATTCCTGGACCGCATGATCAATATCGCGCTTCCTCGTATTCGCGACTTCCGAGGTATTTCGGCCAAATCATTCGATGGACGCGGGAACTATTCTCTCGGCCTGAAAGAGCAGACCATTTTCCCGGAAATCAATCCGGATCATGTCCGTAAAGTGCACGGCATGGATGTGACATTTGTCACAACGGCCAAAACCGACGCAGAGGCTCAAGAGTTGCTCCGCCTTCTGGGTATGCCGTTCGAAGCCGCTAAAAACAAAGGTGAACAGCAATGATATTGAGCGATCCTATTTCTGATATGCTGACTCGTATCCGCAATGCCAACATGGCAGCGCATGTCAAGGTGCAGATGCCCCACTCGAAGATGAAGAGTGAACTGGCGCGCATCCTGAAGCAGGAAGGGTACATCAAGGACTACACCACGGAGAAAGTGGAAGGGAAACCGACTCTGGTTCTTCATCTTAAATATCAGGATGATCAGAAGCCGGTGATTCAGGGTCTGCGGCGTGTAAGCCGCCCGAGCTGTCACCACTACGTGGGGGCAGATGACATTCCGCGCGTACTGGGTGGTATCGGCACGGCGATTTTGAGCACCTCATCGGGTATGCTCAGCGATAGAGAGGCCCGCAAAGCTCATATCGGCGGCGAAGTTCTTTGCTATGTGTGGTAATTTCAAATTGAGGTTGTAACGATGTCTAGAATAGGAAAAATGCCTCTGACGGTTCCGGCGGGCGTGGAAGTGACGCTCAGCGGAGATGTCGCGACGGTTAAGGGCGCCAAAGGACAAAGCACGCTGCGGATTCCTTCGCAGATCACCGTGGCGGTTGCTGGCGGTCAGGTAACGGTCGATCGTAAAGAAGAAACCAAAGAAGCCTGCGCGCTGCACGGAACAGTTCGCAACACGCTCAAGAACATGGTTCTCGGTGTGCAGACCGGCTACCTCAAGGATCTCGAAATTCAGGGCGTTGGTTACAAAGCGGTGTTGCAGGGAAAAGTCCTTGTGCTCTCGCTCGGTTTCTCGCACGAAATCAAATATCAAATCCCCGAAGGCATCAAAATTGAAGTCACCGGGACAACGGATGTAAAAGTGTCAGGGCACGACAAGGCTCTGGTCGGTCAGGTCGCCGCGCGCATTCGCGCGTATG
>JBAWXO010000103.1:0-6587 GCA_037144035.1 Kiritimatiellales bacterium | reverse complement strand
CCTTGATCTGCTCGTCGATCTGCGCAAAACGCGCGGACTTTCCATTCTGCTGATTACCCACAATCTTGGCATCGTTGCCAACACCGCCGACCGCGTGTATGTGATGAACAACGGGAAAATCGTTGAGTCCGGTGAAACCAAAACCGTTCTGCGCACGCCGCAGCACGACTACACACAGAAACTGCTCAAAGCCGTGCCCCGATTGCGGAAGAAAAAATCCACCACAGAGTCCTCGTGGGCACAGAGTAAAGGAGCCCTCTGAGTCGCTGTGCTCTGTGGTTAGAATTCTTTTAAAAGTTCCTTCGGATCGATGGCGTTGGTGCGGCAGATGTGGGAATAGTCCTCATAACCGGCGACGAGCGGTTCGGTGGCGATGTCGCCTGCGCGCAGTTTCTGGACATTGGAAAAAAGCTGTTCAAGAAACGCTTCCGTCAGCGCTGGATTCATCGTCAGCCGTTTCTTCTCGAAGTGGTTGGTCATTTTTTTCAGGTCGCGCTCCTGCAGGTGATAGACGGCCTGCGTTTTTTCGTTCAGTTCCGGCGTATTGTGATCGCCGAAAAACTTTTCCTGCGCCGCGAAGGTGTAGAGCGGAATCTGGCAGTCAAGGTTCAGCGCCACCTTTTTTCCGAGGTTATCCATGGAGTCGTTGCGCGACCGGCTCTTGTAATCCACCACTAGCAACCGCTCCAGTTCGCCGTTTGAGGCAAAGATCAGGTCGATGCGGTCGATTTTGCCTTTCAGCTGAACGTCCTCTTCACCGCGCTTCAGCGTCAGCGGCAGGTCGTGCTTGGCATCGAACTTCATTTCAAACAAGCCCGGATACCGGTTTTCGGCCTGCGCGGTTTCAATGTCCATGAGGACAAAATTTTCGATCATCTGCATCAGCTTGCGTTTCTCAGTTTCCCAGACGGCCGGATGGCCTAGATGGCGGCTCGGTCGTCGCTCCGCTTTGGCAAATTCTGCTAACGCGATATTGCGCGCCAGCGCCAGCAGTTCGTCCTCTTTGGACGGATCAAACACCGCCAGCGGAATTTCGCCGCTCTGTGCGATCTTCCAGCCCATGGAAGAACGATGCGCGTAAAGCCCGCTTTGTTTGGCGACGGCGGTGTAAATCTGTTCAAGGATTTCATGAATGACATTGCCGCGATCCATCGGGTCAGTGTCATCTTCGTGGGTGCGGTCGGGTCTGATACTCAGTATTTTTTCAAGGAAGAAAACGAAGCGGTTGCGCGCCAGTGATTCTAAAGCGGTTGCGCTGAACTCCGGATTGTTGACGAGCCATTTCTGGAGTGTAGACGCTACCTGACCCTCCCTGCCCTGCGGGCACCTCTCTGGCGGCGGGGGCTTCCTCCTTGGAGGGGTACGCGAAGCAGGGGATGGGGGTTTCTTTGTAAGCCACGCATGTGTCTGACGGACTTCATCTTCCGCACGGCAGAATTTCGGCGGCAGGACGGTATGGAACGATGCGCCGGGCGTCGGGTTTTCAATACCGGTCAGTCCGCGCATCCGTTCAAAAAAATCGCCCGGCACACGCTCCTTGCCGTCCGCGGCGGTGCGGGTATAGGAGAGCGTCAGCCGTTCACGCGCCGTGCTCATGGCGGTGAGGAAAAGAATCTCTTCCTGAATCAGCGCCGCACCGGTTTTAGAGAGCACCATCCGCGGACAGAAAATTTTGCGCTCGTCCAGAAATGCCCTTAGCGCTTTGCGCTCGGCGTCGTTCAGCAGAGAATCCGCCTTTGGAATCTGCGGAAAGGTGCGGTCGTCCATGCCGGCGATATAAACCGATTCAAACCGCAGGCCCGCCGCGTCCATCGGATTGACAATCCAGACACCGGTTTCGGTGCCGGTTTTGTCTTCCAGCATGACGTTATCGAGAAGTTCTTCAAACAGCGCGGTCAGCCGCTCCAGCGATACCGGACGGCCGCTGACTTCGGCGATTTCATTAATCAGTGCGAGCACTTCATCAGGCAGAATCAATCCATGCTGCTTAATCAGAGCCCGAGTCAGTTCTGCGAATTCTGCGGGCGTAATTCGTTTTTTCGAACCTTGCCTGCCCGCCGTAGCCTTGGCGAAAGAGGGGAATAATCCGGCGAGTTCTTTCGGTAGCCGGCGCAGGCGCGGCGGCTCTTTCATGCGGATATCCTGAACGAGCGCCTGCCGAGTTTCGGTGTCGAGGCCGGGCCATTGGATGCCAGGCAGTAAAAGCAAATCGCAAAGGCGGTCGCGTGAAAAGGTCTTCGGAAAAGCGAGAAGAGCGTGAAGAGCTTTGACTGGCGGATACGCGGCGGCTGGCGTGCCGCGCCGGAAATGGTACGGAATGCCGAAGCGCGCAAAGACGTCGGGGATGATGTCGGTGTATGGACCGAGGTCGCGCAGGATCAGTGCGATTTCGTTCGGTACGGTGCCGGTTTCAATTTCGCCGGCGATGCGCCGCGCGGCGTCTTCGATTTCGCCGTAGGGATGAGCCGAGACAAAAAAGGAAACCCGCTGACGCGATTCGGATTCGAGGATGTTGCTGTCGTCAGCTTCAAAGGCATCGGCGAAATCTTCGAGCCACGGCTTCCATTCTTCTTCAGCTCCGTGCATCAGTTCACTGCGCACGGCAGCGAAAAGACGGTCTTCGGCGGCTTCGGCATGCGCGCTTGGCAGGACGGAATAGACTTTTACCTGCTCAGCGCCGAGGCGTGTTTTGAGCGCGGCGGCGAAGCGCTCTTCAAACGGATTGAACCAGCGGACGGCGCGGAAATTAATTTCTCTGTCCAGCTCACGCGGCAGGTCACCGGATTCAATCAGCCGGAGCAGGGCCGTGTTGACGGTAAAACGGTCGGCGACCTCCATTTTGGTACACAGCGCCCGCCAGGCCATCAAGAGTTGTCCGATGCCGTGCAGTTTATGATCCGGTTCGTGGGCCAGCAGCCATTTCGTGAGGGTCGATTCGTTTTCGGAAAAAACAGAAAAAGTTTCGATGGCCTGCTGAAGCACTCCGGCCCGCGCGGCGGGTGAAAGGCGGGCGAGCGGCTGACTGGGCGCAAACCGGACGGTTTCGGCGGCTTCTTCGAGAAGCAGTCGGGTTTTAGTCGTGTCCGGCGAACGTCCTTTAAGAAGTCCTGCGCAGCGGGCGGCCCGTGCGCAAAGGCCGAGGAGCTTTTTCTGAGTAAAGAGCTGGGAGGCGTCGAGAACTCCTGTTTCCAGAACAAGACGGCGCTCGATCCGGCGTTTAGCCAGCTCGGTCGGGAAAATCATCAATGCCTCGCTGCTCATCTTCATGGTTGATGAAATTAGCAGAGAGCGGTAGGGTTTGCTACCGTTTAGATTCGGTCAGTAAACAAGGAACAGAGATGAATTTTCAGAAACGCGCCAAAGAAGTGATGAATGCCGAAATCGCGGGTATGGAAAAAGTTCGCGATAGCATCAAAGGCAATTTTAGCACCGCGATTGAATGGATCCTTGCGACCTTGAAAAATGGCGGCAAAGTCGTTGTCACCGGCGTAGGCAAAAATTTCCATATTGGTCAGAAAATGGCGGCGACCTTCACCAGCACCGGGACGCCCGCGGTTTTGTTGCATCCGATTGAAGCGATGCACGGCGACTTCGGGATCGTCGGCGAAAAGGACATTGTGCTGGCGCTCAGCTACAGCGGCGCCTCCGACGAACTGCTGGCTTTGATCCCCGCGCTCAAACGGCGCGGCGTGAAGGTGATCTGTATGACCGGCGACGAGTCCAGTCCGCTCGGCATTCAGAGTGATCTGGTTCTTCCGATCACGATTGATAAAGAGGCCTGCCCGTTCGGTATGGCGCCGACTACCAGTACAACGGTGACACTGGCGCTCGGCGATGCGCTGGCGATTGTTTTGCTCGAAGCGCGCGGCTTCAAAAAGGAAGACTACGCCAAACTGCATCCCGGCGGCGCGATTGGCCGAACGCTTCTGCTGAAAGTTTCTGATGCTATGCGCACCAGCGACCGCCTCGCCATAGTGAAGAGCGGCGCCAAGGTCAAAGAGGCTGTGCTGGCGATGACCGGAGCACGCGCCGGCTGTGTCGCGGTGGTTGATGGAAGCAATAAGCTGCTCGGCATCTTTACTGACGGCGACTTGCGCCGCCATCTGATTGATACCCCCAACATTATCGACGCGGCGATTGATTCGGTGATGACCCGCAATCCGATCACGCTCAAGGCCGACCAGCTCGCCGTCGATATTCTGAAAATCTACGAAGAGAAAAATATCGATGACCTGATGGTGGTGGATGACACCGGCCATATCGTCGGTGCGGTCGACATTCAGGATCTGCCGAAACTGAAAATTCTCTGAATGATCTGATGCCTTCCCTTATTCCCTGACCGGCTCGTTTTGCTTTCCGCATTTCGGACAAGGGGCGAGCGGCGTGCGGCGCGGTACGGTGTAGATGTGACGGCAGGCGTCGCAGCGGTAGACCGCCTGGCTTCCGTTTTTACGGCGGCGATGGAAGATAACGAAATCATAGGCCACGGCAGCAGCAAAGAGCGTAGCCAGCGCGAGGGTCAGCGGGATTATAAACAGGCTGAGCGGATCAACAGGCATTATTCTTTTCCCTCCGGTGCAAAGCGGATATCTAGCCAGCCTTCTGTTTTTTCTTTCGAGGGGTTAAATTGCAACTGCCGGACGGCGTTCAGCAGGGCGGTATTAGTGATTGGTGCGTCAAAAAAAGCGGATTCAACCGTTCCATCGGCGCGGACAGCTAGATTCGCGCGAACAGTTTCGGGCAGTCCGGATGCGGCAATATGGAGCTGAGGAAGATCGCTTACACGAAGTTTGAGTTTCGGCGACAGAAACAGTTGTGTGCCCGCAGCGGGCCGGATGGCTAGGCGCGGCACAGTTCCGGGGGCCGGGAGCGCACCTTGAGGGAGACCGGTTTCTTCCGTCAGGAGAGCGCGGTTCACATCGGGTGAAACACTGTTTTCCTTCGGCAGGTAGCGGACGGGAGCGGCAGGCTTTTCAAGCGTCAGGCGCAGGTTCACTTGATTTTCGACAAACCTGCCGCTGAAACCTGCATTGGCAGGGAGCGCGAAAAGCGTCGGTGTTTTCAGCTTACGCAGAGTTTCATTATCCGTGACAAGGCGGATGACTTCGGTGTGTACATCTGATATTGTTGCACGATGTGGCGTCGGCCGGAAGGTGAACAGCCACAGAGAGAACCAGCCGGAGGCACAAAGAAGCGCGACGGAGAGCACGGGTGTAAACTGGACGCGGATTTTCACGGGGCAGGTGTAATGGATGTCGGCGCGACAGGTGCGACGCTACGGGTGGCGATGAAGACCTGCCGGAATCCGGCGCGGGCGGCGGCATCGTAGACGCTTGCGGCGGAGGCCTGTGGCGTAGTCGCGTCGGCTTCAAGAATCAGCGCGATGCCGGGGCGTTCCTGTACGGCGGAGCGCAGGACGGACTCCAGATTAACTGGCTTTACCTGTTCGTCATTAAAAAAGAGGAGGCCTTCGCGCGAAATACTCAGCACCATGTCGTTGAACTGGATGCCTTCCGTCTGTGAAGCAACAGGCAGTTCGAGAGTGATCCCCGGGGTCAGAACGAAGTGCGACGTGACCAGTATGAAGGCGCTGAAAAGGAGCGCCGCATCGAGAAAAACGGTGCCAACGAGAAATCCGCGCCCAGTCCGGCGGCGCGGCAGGAAGGTGCGGTGCAGATGGAATACGGCTTCGCAATCGTTACGGCTCATGACGCACTCCGGGTGTGGGTGAGGAAATAAATAATTTCTCCCGCGGTCTGTTCCATGTCGAGCGCGATGGATTCAACGCGGCTGACAAGGAAATGGTAGCCCGCGTAGGCGGGAATACCGGTGGCGAGTCCGGCGGCAGTGGTGAGCAACGCGCTCCAGAGTCCGCCGGAGAGAGCGCCAATTCCCACGAGCGGCGAGCCGGCCTGCAGAGCGGCCAATATTTGTAACAGGCCGAGCACTGTGCCGAACAGCCCAAGCATTGGAAGAACCTGCGCAAGCGTAATGAGCAGGTTCATGTGGCGCTCCAGACGCGGAATTTCGCTGAGGCCCGCCTGCTCGACCGCTTTGACCAGTTCGTCTTTCGGCTCGTTACGGTGCAACAGTGCGGTGCGGACGAGATGCGCGGCGGGACCGGGCGTCTGGTCGCAGATGCTGATGGCCTCCAGATCGTTTCCGCGTGTGATGTTTGTAGTGATCCCGTTCAGGAAGTCGTCTGTTTTGATCTGAGCACGGTGCAGGTGGAAAAAGCGTTCCAGAAAAATAACCAGCGCAATAAATCCGCAGACCAGAATAAGCCACATCACAGGGCCGCCACTGTTAATCCATCCAGTCATAACCGCTCCTTTTCTCTTAGAACGCCGAGGCGTGCTCGCGCTCTATTTTTTCAATCCGTTTCCGCGCCTCGCTTTTTGCGGGCACGCCAGCCTGAATAATCCGGCTGTAAATATTAACCGCCTCTTTCCACTGCTTCTGCTGTTCCTGCCAGGATGCGGCATCAAACGCGGCGCGCGTAAACCACGGCGCCGCTTCCGGCGAGAGGGGTTCAGTCTGTCCGGTGCCGCTGTAAACGACCTCCATGTAATGGGCGAACGCCTTTT
>JBAWXO010000102.1:0-6598 GCA_037144035.1 Kiritimatiellales bacterium | reverse complement strand
CCTGCAGCACGCCATTCGTGTAACCATAACCAGTGGCGGCGCCGGTGCTGTTGTAGTTTGTAAAACTCGGTTGCGGGCATTCCTGATAAATGAGTTCGGCGACACCATCACCGTTGATATCGAGATCCTCTTTAACAAAAAGGTGATCGTGGCCATGGAAAAAGGCGTTAACTCCGTTGGAGAGAAGCAGATCCTGGATCGGCATGGCCCAGCCCGGCCGGTTGTTTGTAAATCCCCAGCTGCCATCCAGATTTTTGCCGCCCCATTCAAAGTAAGGAGCATAGGTTAAACCGCCCCTCGCCTCCATCTTGACTCCTCCGCCAACCAGGTTGTGGGCAAAAACAAACTTGAATTTCGCCGGACTGGTTTCGAGCGTCCGCTTGAGCCATTGATACTGGTTGGTTCCCAGCGTCCAGGCCCATTGGTTCGTCGATTTGGCAGTGCCCGGACAGGTGTACCAATAGGGATCGAGCGCGACAAACAATGCGTCGCCCCACTCGAAGGAATAATAACCGTCGCGTACGCCGCCGCTCAGATAGACATCGGCATTTGTGCTTCCGCTGTAAAATTCGCCGGGAATGGGACTCGGGTAATACAATTTGCGCGCCTGATCGCCCCAGACGGCGGGGTTGTTGGTGGGGTTCGCATTGTCCAGCAGCCAGCCGAGTTCCGGGTCGTGGTTACCGATGACCAGGAACAGCGGAGCCGAATGCCCCGCCACACCAAAGAATTGCTGGCGGACAATTTTGCATGTTTCGTAGATGCCGGCTTGAGAAAGAGTGTAGCTGTTGGTTCTGTAATATTTTTCTCCCATGAACGTGTCGCCCAGATCGATGAGAAAGTCGGGTTTATCGATCAGCATGTTGGTAAGCGCGAGTTGCCAGACAGGCGGCTGGTTGTCCTGATAGTGAGGATCCGCCTCGATGATAAACGTGAACGGACTGCCTGGCGCACGCTGTGTATGGAATGTCCGTTCCGCACCGGCGGTGAAGTTGGTTTCACCCGGCAGTTGATAACACAGGCGGTAATAGTACGGACTGTCCGCCTGAAGCTGATCGAGCGTCACGACGAAGGGAATCCCGGCAGCGATGCTGTTCGTCGCGGACCGGCCGGTATAGCCACTCGGCTGGCTGCCATACTCCACATAGGCCGTCAGGTCGCAGCTCGACAGCACGCTCACGGCGATCGAGTGATCCGTGGGACGCCCCAGCATAATGTCATACGAGAACGGATCCGGAGAGCCGGCGCTGTTCGTCACCGTGTATGAATAGAAATTGCCGGGCGCACCGGCGGGACTGACAGACGAAAGGCCCGCGCCATCAAGAGCTGTAAGGTAATAGTTCACTGTGGTTGCTGTCGGCATGGCCGGAATCGATGCGCCGTATATGCCGTCGCCCGCTGCGCCGTCCTGATGAGCGCCGTCATCCAGCATGGCAACATTAGTGGCGCTGCTTCCGCCCGAAGCCACCTTCAGGGAAATCTGGTCCAGATAAACACGGTTGTTCGTATCACCGCCGCGGAACTGAAACCGCATGGTTAGATTGCTGACCAGCTCATTGGACTGAAGGTCGTAGTGATAAAGCTTCCAAGTGTGGTTGGTGCTGATTAGTTCGCTCAGCCGGGTCACATATCCGGTGCCGGCGTTGAGCTGGAAGGTCCATCCAGCGTTTTCTGATTGATTGCTCAGCGTGAGGGTCTGCATCCAGAATTCAACAAACCCCGAGCCGCCCTGCGCATCGATGGAGCCGGTGGTGGTGATCATGGAATCCATAAGATTGGTCGTGCCGTTTTTGAATGACAGTCCGTTCGTATTGCCGCTGCCGTAGTTGGCCGAGCCTCTTTGCTCAAACGGATTAGAGCCGCTGAAGCTGACCGTCCAGGCCTTATCGCAGAAACTGCCCGTCCACGGTTTGTTGGTGATGGAGGCCATCGTCTCCAGAAACACCGTGTTCGTCTGGCTGGCTCCGGCGCCGGTGTTGTAGGTCAGCGTCACTTGCGCGACGGCCACATCGTCGGTGACTGAAGCTGTGACCCAGACCGTTTCGTTGCTGGTCGGCGCCGCGGGTGTGTTGGTGACGCTCAGAATCACCGGAGCGCTGTTGCTGTCGGCTGTCGTCGGAAGCGTGAAACTGTAGTCCACCATGCCGTTGGTTTTTCCCGGCCCCTCGTCGGCCGGCATGAAGGTGCGGACATAGTCCACCTTCACCTGTTCCGGAGCGACCGTGAAGCGCACATAGCCGGTGTTGTTGGTCTTGTAGATGGCGTTTGTGAAAGCGTCTGCGTTGTACAACGCATAGTTGTTGTCCGCCGGAATAGGCAGGGTCAGATAGGTGACGCCATCGAGCTGCTCGCGAACGAAGATATGATCGTGCCCCTGAACAAACATCGTGACGCGGTTGGTCGCCATCAACTGATGGATGGGCAGCTCCCATCCCGGGCGGTTGGTCGTGAACCCCCATGTGCCGTTAGCGTTCCGTCCGCCCCATTCGTAAAGCGATGCGAGACCGGCGCCGCCGCGCCCCGTGCCGTTGACGTGATGGGCGAATACGAATTTAAATTGGGCCGTGCTCTCTTCGAGCGTTTTCTTCAGCCACTGATACTGGACATCGCCGAGGGTGACATCCCACATGTTGGTCCTTTTCTCGTTAGTCCAGTAGTTGTTATCCGGACATGTGGGAGACCCCCAGTAAGGATCAATGGTCACAAACAAGGCGTCACCCCAGGTCCAGGCAAAGTAATTCCGCAGCAGTCCGATGTATTCCACGGCATTCGTGTTGCCTGTGTAGAAACCGTCGGGGGCGGGCTCCGGGAAATATTTGTTGCGGGCATTCTGCGCCCAGACGGCGATATTATTCGAGGTGCCGTCCAGCAGATACTGAGCACCCTGTTCGTGGTTGCCGTTGACCAAAAACAGAGGAGCACTATTGCCGACCAGTCCCAACCACGGCCGGTGGAGAGTGTATCGCTCCGTCACGAGAGCCTGATTGATCAAATTGGTGGCGATCTGATCAACGCTGAAATCGTCGCCGATCAGCATATAGAAGTCGGGTTTGTCCGCCGCGGCATGGGCCAGCGTGTTGGTGTAGAGGCTGGCGTTAAACATACTGCCCGCGCGCTCCGGATGGGTGTCGCCATGCATGGAAAAGGTGAACGTGCTGCCCGGAGCCCGCTGTGTGTGGAAGGTGTGCTCCGTATCCGCGAGGTATGCCGGATCTCCGGCGCTCTTGTACTGCAGCCGGTAATAGTAACATGTATTCGTCTGAAGACTGTTCAGTTCCACTTCCAGCGGCTGGTTGGCGGCGAGGTTTGTGACGGCGGTTTGATTGGAATAGACGCCGGAGGATAAACCGTATTCCAGATATATTTGCAGGTCGTTGCTCGACAGCACGCTGACGGTGATCGAACGATCAGTCGGCCGACCAAGCACAATCGAACCTGTAAACTGCTGCGCCTCAGCATGGCTGGAGAACAAAACGGCACACAGCATGATCAGCGCAACCCGGGTTATGAACTTTCGCATAGCCTACCTCCCATGAAGCTCCTTCCAACTGTCCATATCGTAGCGCGCCGGGCGTCAAATGACCTATGACATTTCTGTTACGATTCCGTAATCTGGAATAGAAATCGGATGGATTTACCGACTCACCGCACGAGACGGACAAAATTATTTATACGGATCACATCCCCCTGCGGCCCGCGGCCATGCGGATAGTCTGCTGGATTTCCAACCTTTGGATCACTGCGCTGCGCACCGGCGCCGTGGACATCGATCAGTTTGAGATCCATCGTCGGCGGAAACTTCATCCAGCCGGTGGCCTTGCCGAATGCAATATAAACGGCGGCACTGCCGCGCCGGTCGGCCGGGCCTTCGAGGTGTGACGTGCCGGTCCAGTACCACGCATTTGTATCGCTCATCTTTAAGAAGTTCTGATTGATCGCCGGAACAGATGAATAGTTCACGATACTCTGGAGTTCCTTGGCGTCAGGCAGCCGCCAGTCGTTATGCCCGAGATAATTTTCCGCGTTCTTTTCCTGAACCCACGCCAGCGCCTCCTGCCAGTTCATCCCCTTGCCGCTGTCGGTCTGCTGCCACATTAGGCCGGTGGCGAGATCGGTGACTGTGCCGTCGCCGTTCTCCTTGAAATCGTTTTTGCCGTAGTCCGGCTTGCCGCGCACGTAGCGGACATACATCGCGGCGACTTTGCCGTTAGGAAAACTTTTCGGGTATCCCTTAATGCGGCCGTCGGCAAAATTGACGCCGAAGGCTGTGGTGTTGCCGCGCATTGTTTTGCCGATATATTCCGTCGCCGACCAGTCCTGACAGTCGATGATGCGAATACCTTTGGATTCGTCGCCGTAAACGAAGTCGAAATATTTGGTGTCGAGATATGGCGTGGAGCTTGCCGCCGTTCCGGCGCAACCGCCGTTGAAGTTAATCAGCGAATAGAGTTCCTTGATGGTCGGCATGCGCCAGTCGTCATAGCCGCCAACACGGCAGGCCTTCGCGCCCGCAACAGCGGCGTCCCAGGAAATTTTTTCGCCGCGCGCCTTCACCCAGATCAGGCCCGTGTTGAGGTCGCTCACTGTGCCGTCGCCGTTGTCCTTATAATCCGGCACCGGATCGGGATACTGCGCGTCCTGTCCATAGAACGGCCGTCCCGCTTGCGGCGGCGCGATCTCGCCTCGGTTGTCGTAACACTTTGTCTGACCGGTACCGACAACAACGTACGGACGTTCGGCGGCCATCGCGGCACCAGACAAGAGAACCAATGTAATCCGTGACTTCTTCATGTGCCTACCGTCCTGTTATTTTGATTTTGCTCGTTGCACGGCGGACGATCATCGCAATTACCGCTGTCGCGCTATTTCCTTGAGCGCCCTGGTTAAGTCGCCAGCCGTCAGACCTTTTTGGCCGGATGAAAATTTTTCAATCATCAAGGCGGCTATTTTGTCAGCCTCCTGAGGTTCAGAACGCTGTTCGCTCTGTTCGCCTTGCGACGGTTTCTGCGTCCGGCTCATTTGTATCTCTCCCATCGCCTGCGTCAGTTCATCCAGCGAAAGCACGCCGTCCTTGTCCGCATCGTAGCTGGTCATCAGCTTCTTCATCCTCTGTGCCGGATCCGAGCTCTGACGCTGTTCCGTCTGATTCTGGCTTTGCCTTTGGTCCATCTGATTCTGGCTCTGCCTTTGGTTCTGCCCGCCACCGCCGCCGCCACCACCATTCGCAAATACGGCCCCGCTAAGAAGTAGTACGGTGATTAATAAACGTTACATGTATCGACCCTCCTCGCTTTTGTGACTCTGTTAGTTGCGTGGCGGATGGTCCTCGCGACTGCCGCCCTGCCCACTCTGTCCGCCTTGCCGGCCACGACGTTCACCGAGTGCTTTCACCAGTTCGTCCTGCGTCAGCCCCTTCTTGCTGGATGAAAATTTTTCGATCATCTGAGCTGCCGCACTGTCGGACGACGGGGGCTCCGGCCGCTGTTCGGTCTTTACAACTTGATTGGTGTCGGCCGGCTGGTCGTTCTGAGCGGGTCTCGGCGGACGGTTTTTGTGCATGTCATCCAGCGCCAGCGCCAATTCGGCCTGCGAAAGAATGCTATCCTTGTTCGCATCGAACCCGCCCATCATTTTCGCGGCCATTTGCGCCGGGTCGGGGCGCTGACGTGGTTCACCCTGAGCGGACTGCTGGGCTTCAGCTGCAAACCATGAGCCGGTGAAGAGGACCGATAGAATCAGTGATCGTTTCATTTTCGTTCTCCTTTATGGATTGTTGTTGTCTTCCTTGCGCAGCGGACGATCCTCGCGATTGTCGCCACCCTGTTTGCCGCCGCCCTTGTCATTTTTTCCGAAATGCTTCCGTTCATCGGCAGGAGCGTCCGCCTTGTCGAAGCCGGTTTTTCCCATTTCGGAAGCAGGCAGCTCAATGACGCCCTTCGGCGACAAATCGCGTCCGGCCAGCCCCGGATAATCGGGCGCATAGCGGTGGACTTTGAACACGGCGTTGTACAGATGGCCGCGCACGTCTTTGCCGGGCACCTCGCCCTGAGCCAGAATGCCGCCTCTCACCATCGGGTTGACGTACTGCCAGACGGTTTCTCCGGACGGAGTAATTTCAAACAGATTGCCGATCACGCCGGCGCAGATGAGCGTGTTGCCGTTGGGCAGCCGGTGTGCGCCGGAAATTTCCGACGAGAAAAAGTCCGTGCGGTTTTTGGCTTCATAGTGCCACACCGGCTTCTCCGGCCCGTACGCCTTGCCGGATGAAAGAATATAGAGGCCCTCAACATCCACCGGCGGAACGATCTCTTCGATGCTCGACCAGCCGCGTTCGTAGCCGTTGTTGAAGATGGTGATGTTGCCCGCGCCGGGATATCCGGCAGGAATCCATTGCGCGTCGTGCTGCTGAATCAGCTGACGGTCCGCTTCGGTTCCGCGTTTATACGCAGCCGGATTTCCCCAGCGGTAAATCAGATCGCCTCCTTTGCCGTGTTTGCCCCCGGTATGTCCGGCCGCTTCGTCCCTGGTGGTCGAATGATCGATGATCCAGATTTCGTTATTGCCGCGGACGCTCAGCATAATCTGATCGAGCTCCGGA
>JBAWXO010000101.1:0-6692 GCA_037144035.1 Kiritimatiellales bacterium | reverse complement strand
TAGACCGAATTATTTGTTTTCCGTAGACTTGCTGAGCAGTTCCTGAACCGGATTGAGCAGCTCGGACAGCTCGATCGGTTTTATAAATACACGGTGAGCGCCAAGTTTTCTTGCTTGCGGAAGAAAATTTGCCGGTCGTATTTTCATGCCGCCGGAAATGGCGATGACCGGGATCCCCAGCTGCTGTTTTTTGATGTTCATCAGCAGTTCCAGTCCGTCCATTTCAGGCATCATAATATCCGTGATAATAAGGTCAGGCTTCTGCTGTTTTAGCAGACGCAGCCCTTCTCCGCCGTCCGGAGCGAGGGCCACCGAGTATCCTTCGCCTTCCAGGAACTGTCCGAAGAGCGACAGTACGGAAGCATCATCATCAACCACTAAAATGTGCGGCATAATCGCGATCCTTTCATTCGACTGGTTCTATTAATGTATCGTGTACGGCGGCCAGCATGCCGGATATGGAAGAGAGGTCTTGCAGGACATGATATTTCCTGATCTCAAAATGGTTCCACCGCGCCCGCTGATCCGGATAGCCGCTGTACAACAGTATCGGCAGGCCGGGATTTTTCTCCCGGAGTAGGTCTGCCAGTTCTATGCCGCTTTTTCCGGGCAGGAGGATATCACTGAAGAGCATGTCGAAGGGTTCTTCATGCAGTTTGAACAATTCAAGAGCATCTTCTGCACTCGCGGCGACGACGGGCTTATAGCCTGCCGATTCCAGGGCCTGAGCGACCAGATCGCGCCTCGTTGCATCATCTTCAACCAGCAGAATCCGTTCGTGTTGCGTCCGGGTTGTCTGGGGGTTTTCCGCAGGAGTTTCACAGGCTGGCAGGTAAATTTTTATGGTGGTTCCCAGTCCCACTTCGCTGTACACATGAATCCAGCCCTTGTTCTGCTTGACGATGCCGTACACCACCGAAAGTCCCAAGCCGGTTCCCTGACCGACTGCTTTGGTCGTGAAAAACGGTTCGAACAAATGGCCTTTTACTTCGTGGCTCATGCCGCAGCCGGTGTCGGTTATGGACAGGCAAACAAAAGAACCCGGTTCCACCGCGGATATTTCGGCGGCAGCCTGCGGATCGAGGGTGAAATTTTCGGTTTTGATCGTCAGGCGGCCGCCCTTTGGCAGGGCATCACGCGCATTGACCGCCAGATTCATGACAATCTGCGTGAGCTGGCCGTGGTCGGCAGATATTTCGTACGGGGCGGGATCCAGCTCGAAGGTTAGTTTTACCTTATCTCCCAGCAGCAGTTGCAACAGCACTTCGGTATCGCGAACTATTGCGTTGAGATCAGTCCGTGTTTTTTCCGCAGGCTGCTTGCGGCTGAAGGCCAGCAGCTGTCGGGTCATTTCCGCCGCGCGCCAGGCGGCCTTCTGGATTTCGGCGGCATTGCGGTGCTCAATACTGCCTTTGTTCATCCGGTTGAGAAGAATTTCGCTGAACCCGAGGATGGCCTGAAGAATATTGTTGAAGTCATGCGCGATGCCGCCGGTAAGCTGACCGAGCGCGTCCATCTTCTGGCTCTGCCGGAACTGCTCCTCCTGCGCCAGCTCTTTGGTGATGTCCCGCTTCACCGCGACATAACCGGTGATGGTTCCAGAGGGATCCCGAACCGGAGAGATGGATGCTTCCTCTGTGTAGAGGGCTCCGTTTTTCCGTTTATTGACGAAACGACCTTCCCAGATTTTTCCGGAGGTAATGGTTTTCCAAAGGTCGGAATAAAAGGCCGCATCGTGGGTTCCGCTCTTGAGAAACCTTGGGGTTTTCCCCAGCGCTTCTTCACGGGAATACCCGGTGATGGTTTCAAAGGCCGGGTTGACATACTGGAGGATTCCGTCGGGGCCGGTAATCATGATGTTTTCCGGAGACTGCTCAATGGCGGTGGAAAGGCGCAGCAGTTCAGCCTGGTTCTTTTTCTCTGCGGTGATAAAGCGGGCCTGCTGAATGTTCCGGTAGACGGAGGTTGATATCTGATTAGCCAGAGTGAAAAGCGCTTGAGCAATCTGTTCAAAGTGTGCGCGGGACATGGCGGGCACTTCACGAAAGGCCTTAATGAAGGCATTTTCGTCGGCGCCGATTTCCCGGGCGTAGGCCAGCATTTTCTTTTCGGTCTGTGTTTCGTCGCGCACCTGCCCGATCATCCAGTTGGCAATGTGTCGGTCGCCGATCGTGATACTGACGCCAGCGTCCCACAGTCCGCCGCTCAGGCAGGTCTCAACAATTGGCCCCTCCGGATGGTGGCGCCCGAGCGCCGCGTCGGATTTAAAACAGTTGGTGCATCCTTTTTCTGTTTTGCGGATGATGTCTTTGCAAAGGCGTGTGAAGTCGCTTGGCTGGGTGATCGGAGTTCCGTCGGGCTGGGTGATGATGGAGGCCACGCTGGTCGCGGCGGCGAACTCATCCTGAATGTGTTGGATTTCTTCGAGGTCGAACAAATCGGCGAAGGTGATTTCTTCGGAAGTATCCAGCGGACGGGTGAGGGCGAGAATCCGTTTTTTAATCGCCTCCTGCATCTGCCTGCTTGGGGTGACGTCATAATTAACGCCGGTCATTCGCACAGGCTTGCCGGCGTTATCGTAGAGTGCTTTGCCGAAGGCTTTGATGTGCCGCACTTCACCGTCAGGACGCACGATGCGGAACTCTGTATCAAAATCTTTTTCACCGCGTTCCGCCTGTTTAACGTCTTGTTCTGCGCGGTCCCGGTCCTCGGGGTGGATACATTTTTTCCAGGCTTCATGCGCGCCGCCGAATTCTTCAGGCTGAACGCCGTAAATTCGAGCCATTTGTTTATCCCAGATCAGCCGGTTATTCACAATGTCACGATCCCATACGCCGATGTTGGCGGCGGATATGGCAATTTCATAACGGTCTTCGCTTTCGCGCAGTTGCTGTTGGGTCTTCCGTATTCTGGAGATGAAACGGTTCAAGACAAGGAACAGTAACGTCGCCGTAGAAAAGACATAAAACCAGCCCTTATAGGTCGAAAAAATACAAAATTGTTCTTCCGTTTTTGCCAGCCGCATAACCAGCAGGTCGGAAAAGTAGATCCAAAGCGAACCAATCAGCAGATAGAGCGAGGTGACCCCGGCCGCAAACGGCATTCCCATCAGTCGGAGAAAATTTTTCGAACTGGATTTTTTTTTCAGACTCATCGCTCTTTTTCCGAACAACGTTAAGGATAGCTGACTCACCGGTCGATAATCAAGAACACTCCCTCGCACGCTTCATCGAGGGAAAGGCTTGGCGAAGCGCGCTCTTGCGCGCTATCTTCCTTCCCACATTCGTTAAATCGAGGGAGGCGGTAATGAAAGTTTTAGTCGCCGGCGGAGCCGGATATATCGGCAGTGTCACAACCGAGATGCTTTGCGACGCGGGACATGACGTGACGGTGTTCGACAACCTCGAGCGCGGACACCGCGCCGCGGTCGATCCGCGTGCCAAATTCATCCAAGGCGACCTGCGCAAACCGGAAACCATTGAAGCCGCGCTTAGGCAGACAATGCCCGCAGCGGTCATCCACTTCGCCGCCTATATCGAAGTCGGCGAATCCATGGTCGATCCGCTTCCTTTCTTCGAAAACAACATCGGCGGCTCGCTCAATCTGATGAAGGCGATGGTCGCGGCGGATTGCAAAAAACTGATCTTCTCCTCCACCTGTGCCACCTACGGCACACCCGAACGGGTGCCGATGGACGAATCCCTGCCGCAGAAGCCCGAAAGCGTTTACGGCGAATCGAAGCTGATCTGCGAAAAAATCTTTTCATGGGCGTGGCAGATTCACGGCGTCGAGTGCGTTTTCTTGCGCTACTTCAACGCCGGCGGCGCCACCGCCCAATACGGCGAAGACCACGCGCCTGAAACGCACCTCATCCCGCTTATCCTGCAGGTGCCGCTCGGCAAGCGGCAGAAGATCTGCATCTTCGGCGATGACTACGATACGCCCGACGGAACCTGTATTCGCGACTACATCCACATCCGCGATCTGGCTCAGGCCCACATTCTCGCGCTCAAGCCCGGCGTCACCGGCGCTTTCAATCTCGGCAACGGCGACGGCTATTCCGTCAAAGAAGTCATTGATGTCGCCCGCGAAGTCACCGGCCACCCGATCCCCGCCGAACTCCAGCCGCGCCGCGCTGGCGACTGCACCCGCCTGATTTCCAACTCTGCCAAAGCCAAGACGGTTCTCGGCTGGAAACCGGAATGCGCGGACCTGCGTTCCATCGTCCAAAGCGCATGGGTCTGGCACAAAGCCCACCCGAACGGATATGAAGACAGACATTGAGCTGATTTCGATCGGAACCGAACTGCTGAGCGGCCGCACGCTCAATAGCCATGCACAAACGTTGGGCGCGGCGCTCGCCGCCATCGGCCTGTGCCTTTCGCGCGACACGACGATTCCCGACGAAATCGCAACCATTCAGTCCACTGTGCGCGAAGCCTTTGGGCGCACTGACATCGTTGTTGTCAGCGGCGGACTCGGCCCGACTTCCGATGACATCACCCGCGATGCGCTTTCCGGACTCTTTGGTTGTAGAATCGTCATGTCGCCTTCTGCGCTGGCCGCTCTTCATAAACGGTTCAATGAGCGCGGACGCACCGTCACTCCCGCCGCCGAACGGCAGGCGCTTATTCTCGCCGGGGCGGAAACACTCATCAACTCCGCCGGCATGGCGCCTGGCGAAATGTTTTTTCCAATGGTTGGGAAAACACTTTTCGTGGCACCCGGCCCGCCGAATGAATTTGCCGCCGTGCTTAACGACCATTTTATTCCGTGGCTTATTAAAAAATTTCCCGACGCGGCTCCGCTTGAACTGCGTGTGATCATCACCGAGGGCATCGGCGAATCCGATATCGTCACCCGCCTTGAAGCGGCGGGGTTCCAACCATTGGAAACTTCGATCGGGTTTTATCCGGGGTTTGGAAAAGTCGAAATCCGCCTGACCGCGCTGCGCGAACAGCTCGCCGCGCTGGAAGCCGTTGAACGCACCCTCCGGGCAATCCTGCACGACAAGCTCATTGGGAAATAAGCTTGGCTGCGTCGGACAACCGGCTAAACTGATCCGCCAAGTGATTGAAGCGGGGCGCATGTGAATCTAAGTTGGGAAAAGATGCCGAAATATTTCAAAGGGTTGCTTGGGGCCGTGCTGGTGGTGATGGGTGTGCAGTACGCACTGATAACGGCCCGCCCGGTTGGTATGGTTTTTCTGATCCTGCAGGTTTTCTGCTATCTGCTGCTGATGGCGGCTTTGTTCCGCGGTCTTATCGAACGCTCCCGGTTGGCCTGGCTGGTCGCTCAGATCATGCTTTGCGCCCTATTTGATTTTTCTCTGCTCTTCATCGCCATCAGCGCATTGTTCTCTCTGAAAACCGAAAGTCTTTGGTTTATGGTTGGCGCCGCTGTGGTGACCGCAGCTGTGAACGGACTGATGATGGTTTTCTTGTTCGCGATTCCGATCCGCAACTACTTTCGCCCGGCGGGAGACGATTAGCCTGTCCGGCGTCAGCCGTCCATGAAGCCGATTCTTCACGCATAAATGCCTCGCTCACGGGCTTGATGCCTCGCCCCAATCGGTTTACTATCAAGCCCATGCAAGCGATCAGTCAGACACTTCTCGATGAGGCGGTTTCGGCGGTGAAAAAAGCGTGGCCGCAGGCAAAGCCGCAGCTTGGCATCGTTCTCGGCTCAGGCTGGGGCGGGGCGGTCGAGGATTTTTCCGTCAAAGCGGTGCTTCCTTACGAGAAAGTTCCAAATTTTGGAAAAACCGGCGCGCCGGGTCATGCGGGACAGCTCCTTCATGCGGAGCACAGTGGTATAGAGCTTTTTATTTTTCAGGGTCGCCGTCACGTTTACGAAGGCGAAGGCTGGACGCCGGTTGTTCTGCCGGTCTGGCTGCTGAAACAGTTCGGCGCGCGGGCTGTGCTGCTCACGAACGCCTCCGGCGGCATCCGCGACGATCTGCGTCCCGGCACGCTGATGGCGATCGAAGATCACATCAATATGCCCGGCGGTAATCCGCTCGCCGGTGCGCACAATCCGGCATTCGGCGAACGCTTTCCCGACCAGACGGCCGTTTATGACCACGACCTGCGGCAGACACTGATTGCAGCGGGCGCGGACGCTTCCGGCATTTATTTTGCGACCACCGGGCCGACTTTTGAAACGCCCGCCGAGATCCGCGCCTTCCGCGCACTCGGCGCTGATGCGGTCGGTATGTCCACCGTGCCGGAAGCGATTTTTGCCAATGCGCTCGGTTTGCGGGTTGCGGGACTCAGCTGTGTCTGCAACTGGGCCGCGGGGCTTGGGGATGAAAAACTGTCCGGCGAAGATGTTTTGTGTACAGCAAAAGAAGCCATGCCGCGAATGCGGTCAGTCCTAAGGAGCTTTGTTGAAAAATGCATGTATTAAATCAACTGTTTGAAAACAACCGAAACTGGGCGCGGAACATTGTCGAAAAGGATCCGGAGTTTTTCAAAAAACTATCGAGCCAGCAGGCCCCGCAATATTTATGGATCGGCTGCTCCGACAGCCGCGTGCCCGCCAACGAGATCATCGGCCTGCAACCAGGCGAAGTGTTTGTTCATCGCAACATCGCCAATATGGTGATCCATACCGATATGAATTGCCTTTCCGTTATTCAGTACGCAGTCGATTTTCTGAAGGTGAAACACATCATCGTTTGCGGACACTAC
>JBAWXO010000100.1:0-6740 GCA_037144035.1 Kiritimatiellales bacterium | reverse complement strand
ACCGTCGTAGAACTGCGCCATATTCTGTAGCGTCACCGTTGCCATCTTCTTCGACACCGTCACGGTCACCACCTGCGTCGCCACGCCCGCGCTGTTGCTCGCCGTAAAAGTAAATGTACGCGTGCCTTCGTCTGCCTGCGGCGGGGTGTAGTTCAATTGCCCCGTTCCCAGTATAAAGCTGTAGCCCGACGAAGCGGTGGTTCCCTGCAAGGCCAGCGTCGGTGTCGGGGCGCCCCTCGCGCTCACCGCGAACACCTTGGCCACTCCCGCCGTTGCGCTTTGTGCGCCCAGCGCGCTGAATACCGGCCCTGAATAACCCGTCCAGGGAATGTCGTCGATGGCGATGACCGCCGTGCTAGTCGTATTGGTGAACAGCAAAGTGAAATTCCCCGCCACGTTTACGCTATTGGCGGTGAATGTCAGAACCTCATTAGTCGTCGACGGCACCGCCGTCACCGTTCCGATGTAGGTACTGTTCTGACCGATCACATAAACCTTGTTGTTCATCGCAGTTGCGTTGAACGGATTGCGGTACTTAAATGTCAGGCTGGCCACGCCGCCGGAGATTGCGCCGGATCGGATGTAGGCGGCGGCCCGCCGATTACGAATGGTCGGCGTTTTGCCGGCGATCGGAATGTCGCCCCGAACGTTGGCATACGTCCATACCGATCCGTCCTGCCCCGCAAAGGTGCCGCTTACATAGGTGCTACTGACGGGCGTGAAGTTGTCGAACGTCTCCATCCCGCCGCCCACGGGGGCCCCGTTGACTGTCACGTTCACCACCTGCGTCGCCACGCCGAGACTATTGCTCGCTGTGAACGTGAAGGTCTGCGAACCGGTATCTACCTGCGGCGGCGTATAGCTCAATTGCCCGGTCCCCGGCGTGAAGCCGTAGCCCGACGACGCCGTCGTTCCCTGTAGCGCCAGAGCGGGTGCCGGATAGCCGGTCGCGCTCACCGTGACTGTCTTGACCGTCCCGACGAATGCAGTCTGTACGCCCAGCGGGACAAATTCTGGAGATGCGATCACCGTCAGACTGGCCACCCCGCTTGTCACGGCATTCACCATGTTGCTGACCCGGCACCGGTAGTCCCCCGCATCACCAATCACCACGGAGGCGATCGGGTAGGTCATATTCGTCGCTGACACAATGTTGGTCGCGTTCTTCTGCCACTGGTAGTACAGCGGCGCAGATCCCGTCGCCGTCACTGTGAAGCTTGCCGAGGTACCAGAGTCATTGGTCCGCGACTGCGGATCGCCCGTAATCGAAACCGCCGTGGTCACCGTCAGGCTGGCCACCTCGCTTGTCACTGCGTTCACCGCGTTGCTGACCAGGCAGCGGTAGTCCCCCGCATCACCGGTCACAACCGATGCAATCGTGTAAGTCGCAGTCGTCGCCGCCACGATGTTGGTCGCATTCTTTTGCCACTGGTAATATAGTGGAGTGGTACCTGTCACCGTCACCGTGAAGCTGGCCGAAGTGCCGGGATTGTTGGTTCGCGACTGCGGGTTTACCACGATCGAAACCGCCGCGCCCACGTTAAAGGTCATGGTCGTACCCGTTGCGCTGAAATTAACAAAGTTGACCCCCGAGGTGGAACCGTCCCACCAACGGGCACTTGGTGCCGTGCTGTCGCTAAACCGGTTAGTATAACCAGCGGCTGTGTTGCCGCTGTAATAAAGGTCTTTCGAATCGCCGGAATTTGAATTTTTCTGAAAGTGCCAAAGGTTGTCGGCCTGCATCAGGGAGACTTCGTAGTGGTTGGTGGTCGAGCTGTAATTTGTACTTTGATTATCTCTGTTACCCCGCTCATCGATGTGCCAAATTGCGACACCTCCGGCCGGTAGATTGGCATCGCGACCGGCGGGTTGACGGTTCTCGACCAGATAGTACTCCGTAGCCACGCCGGGTTTTGCGTAGCGGTAGAAGCGGTTGAAATTCGCGCCTGACGAGGACACCTCTGCAGTCAGTAGCGAGTTGGTGTTGAGCTCTACCGTGGTGGCCCAACCGGAGGCCCGTTTCAAGTATGCGCAGATCTGCACCGGATTGGCACCGTGTCCGCCGGAATTCATGAGGCAGAACATACCGGCCCCGCCGATGGAGTCGTAGCCGTAGTCATAGATATCCGGAAAACCGCACAGCATATGTCCATTTTCGTGACAAAACGTGCCGAGTTCCAGCGAGGCTCCAATGTTGGTGATCTGATATTTATATACTTTCTTACCGCCGGGAGATAAGTACTGGGCACCCGCACTGTAAAGCGACCACGAATGCGGCCAAAGCCCGAAGGACCAGACTCCTCCGTTTCCACCGGCATAGAAAACGTTGCAGGCAATCACCTGATTAGCACCGTCAACCGTGAGGTTATTGAGGGTTGGCAGGATTTCGGTGTTGTAGTTCGGCAGGTTGGTCATGATCATGATCGCATCATGAATAAGCAGATTGGCCTGCTCGCCGCAGTCCTTGGATGTGTCGTTGTACCAGCTTTTCGGATGCAATGAGTTCGGAATGCGAATGTAGACTGTAACAACGTTGGTGTAGTCCAGCTGGCCATTTGAATTATCGAAAAAATACTGGCGTACGGACCCATTGTTGCCGTATCCGGTGTAATTGGCGGCATTGCAGAACGCCTGAATATTCGTCTGCGCAACCGTCGCCGGGTCGTCGTCAAAGTCAATCAACAGCGTAAGGCCCGCCTTAGCGCCTACGGTCGTAAATGCCGGTGGAGCCATAGCGATACCGTCCACTGACGTAGTTTCCAGCGCCCGTCTGGTTGATTTGATCGACTCCCACTGCGCACGTATGCCCATTCCGGCATCCCAGCGGATAACCCGTTCATGTGCCTGCGTCTCTTGCTCCGCCACATTGATGCGGAGATGCTTGGAAGCGTTCAGGGCTTGCGGGTCGCCCGTTCCTGCCACCTGGGCGGTGGTCAGCAGTTTTCTCCCGTCCGCCGAAAGGATCGCGTAGACATAAGCCTTGGCTGTGTGGTCAAAAACAACCGTATACCCGTCCAATGTTTCGGCCACAGCATAAAATTCATCACCGAATATTAGCAAGTCGAGGACGGAGCCGTCCGGCTGTGTAAAAGCGACCGCTTTGCCCTTCTCTCCATAGGGTGAGGCAAGGCTGATAAGCGGAAGGAGCATACCCAGCAATAGAAGACTGAACCCCATCCGCTTCATGATAAAATAAGCCCCTCTTTCGAATCCAAGCAATTGGGGTGAAGATACTACAATGCCGCCGAAACAACAAGGCCGTTACCTGAGACTCCTGGGGATAAAATCAGTTGAGTGTCGCGATGCGGGCGAGACCTTTGAGGGTCAGTTGCGGGTCGACCGGAACCGGATGATCCCATCCTTCAAAAACCCATTGGGCGAAGCCGCCGGTGGCGCAGACTTTAGTGCCGCGTCCCAGCTCTTTTCTGAGTTGCGACAGAATCTCTTTCACCATGCCTAAGTAGCCAAGATGCGCGCCGATCGTCATCGCCTCTTCGGTGCTCCTGCCAACAACATGCGTCGTCTTCACCGGTTTGATATGTGGAAGTAGCGCCGTTTTTTCGGCGAGGTAGTCGAACATGAGCGGTAGTCCGGGACAGATAATGCCCCCGACATAGCCCTCTTTCTTTTTGACGATGTCAAACGTCAGCGCCGTGCCGAAGTCGCAGACAACAACCGGAGTGCCATAATCCGCGGCGGCTTCGCAAGCGTTAGCGAGCCGGTCAGCGCCGATAGTTTCAGGCTTCGGATAAGAAACTTCCACACCCAGATTGACGGTATGATTTACCCAAAGAATTTCTGCAACACCCCGTGCTTTCAGAAACTTCTCCCAGCTTTTATTGACACCGGGCTTCACAGAGGCGATCACCGCCCGTTTTGGAACAGCACGGAGTTTAAGTGCGGGCATTGCCGATGGTGTGCGCTGAATTGAAGAAAGCTTCATGCCGTACGCCGCCGCCAGCGAAGTGCTGGTGTTGCCAATATCGATGACCAGCGTCGAATTCATGAATCCTCCTCTGGGAAATTCGAAACGCGAAATTTGAATTTCGAAATAGTCATCGAAATCAGAATTTTCCAATGTTTGGAAACTTTTGATTTTTTCTTTTTTGTCATTATTTCGAATTTCGAGTTTAGAATTTTGAATTTCTTGATTTCGTTACACGAAATCAAGTGCGAGGTCAGCAGCTGGTGCGGAATGAGTCAGTGCGCCGACGGAAACAGCGTTCACGCCGGTTTTGGCGATCTCGCGAATCGTTTTAAGGTTCGCGCCGCCGGAGGCTTCGGTTTTGCAAATTCCGGCGCAGAGTTTGACACATCTGCGCAGTTTGAGCGGCGGCATATTGTCGAGCAGTACCCAGTCTGGTTTTGCAACCAGCACCTCCTTCAACTGCTCAATGGTGTCGACTTCCACCTCGATCAGCAGACCGGGATATTTCTTGCGCGATTCGATGACGGCACCGGCAAGCGTTCCGCCCTCACGCGTCCAGTGGGCCAGATGGTTGTCTTTAATCAGCACGCGATCAAAAAGTCCATAGCGGTGATTGGTGCCGCCGCCGCAAACGACCGCATATTTTTCAAACGTCCGCAGGGTCGGCGTGGTCTTGCGAGTGTCGAGAATCAGCACGTCCGGGTTGCCGGCTTCCTCAACATAGCGCAGGGTCATGGTGGCGATACCGGTCATGCGCTGGATAAAGTTGAGCGCGGTGCGCTCCGCGATCAGCATAGCGCGGGCGGAACCGGAAATGCTCAGCACAACATCGCCGGACTTGACGGCAGAGCCGTCCTTCTTTTTCTGAACGATCTTAAGAGTGGAATCCACCTGAAGAAAAACTTCGGCGGCGACTGACCCGCCGGCCAGTATGCCCTTCTCACGTGCAACGAGATAAGCTTTGGCTGTTTCACTTTTTGGCACCAGCGCGCACGAGGTGACATCGATTTTTTTCGGACCAAGATCTTCAGCCAGCGCTTCGCGGATGCGCAGTTTCACTTCAGGAAACGAAAGAATGTCCGACAGGTTCATACATCTCCAATCACACCGGTTTTGAGTGGTGCGTATCTGCGCCCATCAGTACGCCGACCGGCCTGAGCATTTCGATATTTTCGCAGACAATTTTCATGGCGGCGGCGATCGGCACGGCCAGCAATGCGCCGGTGATGCCCCACAGCCAGCCCCAGAAAACCAGCGAGAGCAGAATGACCATCGGGCTGAGGTTGAGGCTGTCGCCCATGACCTTCGGTTCAACAAAACAACCGATGACTTGATGGATAATCAGTAAGGCAATCGCAATACCTGCCGCTATCCAGAAGTTGGGATAGAACTGCACGAAGGCCAGAAGTACCGGCGGAACTGAAGCCAGAACGGTTCCAACGCTTGGAATAAAGCTGAGCAGGAACGCTAGCACAGCCCAGGTGAACGGGAAATCCGACTTACCGATGACAAGCACGATCCAGACCAGCACACTGGAAACAGTACTGAGGATCAGTTTGACATAGAGATAGCGGCTGATCTGGCTTGCGATGGAAACCGTGACGGTTGCAATGCGTTTACCCTGTTCATCCGGAAAAGCCCGCTGGACCTTGCTTTCGAAATACGGCTTGCCAAGTAGCATGAAAATCAGAAAAACCAGCACCATCGCGAGATTACCGGTAAACGCAATGAAGGACCCGGAAAAGGCAATCAGGTGCTGCCCGACCTGCTGTTTCCAATCAATCTGACCGAAAGACAGCCACGACGGCATGGTATAACGATCCGCAAACGCCGCAGTGATCTGTGTGAACTGATCGGCATATTTCGGATATTCCGCCACAAACGCCATCGAACGTTCGTAAAGGAAAAGACCGGTCAGATAAAAGAAACCGAACAGCAGAACCATCACAACACCAACCGCCGGGCCCGTCGGAACACGGTGCCGCGCCAGAAAGTTAACTGGCGGCGCAAAGAGGTAGGAAAGAAACCAGGCAATGACCAGCGGCAGAATTACGGCCTGCGCCGTTTTCAGCACAAAACCAACCGCCACCAAAGCAATGATACCGATCAGTGGAATCAACACGCGCTGGTTCTGCATAAGCCGCTCCCGATTTAGTGCCGCGCTTCATACGCCGCAATGTCGGCCGCATACTGGAGTGTCAGAGCAATGTCGTCCAGACCATTCAGGAGCTTGTTCCTGAGCACCGGATCGGCGTTGAATAGATAAACCTTGTCACCGAAAGCGGAATGAACCGTTACCGTTTGCGCATCCAGATTTACCGTGGCCTTCACGCCCGGCTCTTTTTCCAATGTCTGGAAAATCGCATCCACCTGCGCCGTCGTCATCTCAATTGTCAGCAGACCGTTCTTCCCGCAATTGCTTCGAAAGATGTCGGCAAACGCCGGAGCATCGTCCTGTTGAGGCGCAATAACGGTTTTGAAGCCGAATTGCGCCACCGCCCAGACGGCGTGTTCACGACTCGACCCGCAACCGAAATTATTGCGGGCAATCAACACTTCCGCACCGGCTGTTTCCGGCTTGTTCAGCACAAAGTTCGGATTGTCCGATCCGTCGTTGTTGTAGCGCCAGTCGGAAAAAAGCGCCGCGCCGAAGCCGGTCCGCTTAATCGACTTGAGGTATTCCTTCGGAATAATCGCGTCCGTATCAATGTTTGCGCGATCCACCCCGGCGATCACTCCTGTAAATGTCTTAAACTTTTCCATCCTGCTCTCCAGACTTTTCCCACGAATCTGCACGAATTTTCACAAATCA
>JBAWXO010000099.1:0-6741 GCA_037144035.1 Kiritimatiellales bacterium | reverse complement strand
GATCGAGAGGCTCTGTGCGTCGCCTTTGACGATGCTCTGCGATTTGCAGCACAGCCCGCGAACCGGACGGCCATCAACCAGAGCCAGATCGGGAACCGGGTTGATCTGCGCGACGGCTTCGGCCATGGCTTTCCAGGTGGCCTGCAGAATGTTGATTTCATCAATAATGTCGGGCCCGATGACGGCAAGCCCGATACAGGCGAAGCCACAGCCTTGAAGCTGTTCAAAAAAATGTTCGCGCATCTTCTCCGTGAGGACTTTAGAGTCGGTGAGTCCGGCGAAGATTCCCGCGCCGCCGTTTTCAAGCGGTTCGCGCTCGAAAGCGACGGCGGCGGCCACGACTGGGCCGGCGAGCGGACCTCGGCCAGCCTCGTCGATCCCAGCAATAAAAAAGAGGCCTGATTGCCAGGCCTCTTTTTCATAGCGGAGCATGTCCATTTCGACTTACACGCGGCGTTCTTTGATGCGCGCCTTTTTGCCGGAGATATCACGGAGGTAGTAAAGTTTCGCACGGCGGATTTTACCACTGCGCACTACTTCAATTTTCGCAATGTTCGGGCTCTGCAGCGGAAATACGCGTTCAATGCCTTCACCAAAAGCGACGCGGCGCACCGTAAAGGTTTCGGCGACGCCGAATCCGTCACGGCCAATCACGGCGCCGGTATATACCTGAACGCGCTCTTTAGCGCCTTCTTTGATTTTTACATGCACGTCGACGGTATCGCCGATATTGAACACGGGAATTTCCTTGGTGCACTGTTCTTTGCCTATGTTTGCGACTACAGGATTCATAATTGTTCTCTTTCTTCCAAATTCCAAAAGTGAGCGTCGAATCATACCCAACTGGGCCTTTCGGTCAAGCGTCATCTCCATTTTCTGCCGGACGCTTATCCAGCAGATCCGGGCGGCGGGCGGACGTCCTTTTTTTGGACTGTTTCCGGCGCCATTCCGCAATCGCGGCATGGTTTCCCGTCAGCAGTTCCTCCGGAACTTTCATGCCGCGGAATTCCGGCGGACGGGTGTATTGCGGGTATTCCAACAGTGGCTCGCTGAACGATTCCTGCTCGGCGGCCCCTTCCCCGCCGAGAACGCCTGGAATCTGGCGCACCACGGCATCAATCACCACGGCGGCGGGCAACACGCCGTTAGTCAGAACATAGTCTCCAATGGAAATTTCCTCGTCGACGAGCGCCTCGCGGATCCGCTCATCGACTCCTTCATAGTGTCCGCAGACAAAAATAAGGTGCTCTTCTCTGGAAAGTTCCTGCGCGCGCTGCTGGGTAAAGGGTTTGCCCTGAGGACACATCAGGATGACGCGGGATTTTTCCGTCCGGACCGACTCGACCGCTTTGAAAATCGGCTCGGGTTTCATCACCATGCCTGGACCGCCGCCAAACGGGCGTTCGTCGGTGGTGCGGTGTTTGTCCTCGGTAAAGTCCCGCAGGTTAATCCCGTTGAAAGAAACGTGCCCTGCTTTGGCGGCGCGCTTCATCATGCTCTGGCCGAGAAAGCCGTCGAGCATTTCAGGAAAAAGGGTTATCACATCAATCTGCATAACAAAAAAAGCGGCCTTTCAGCCGCCTTTGTACCACAGGGTGTTTTTTTATTCCACAACTTCGAGCATCGCGCGGCGGCCGTCGCGGGCGGCGATAGCGCCGAGAAGCGTACGCATGGCGCCAACGGTCTTGCCGCTGCGGCCAATCACTTTGCCGACATCTTTTTCGTGGCAGCGCAGTTCATAAACAACGCTTTTTTCGCCTTTGATTTCAGTGATCTTAACGTGGCGGGGCTGGTCAACCAGTGCGTCGACCATCTGCTTCACAAGTTTCTTCATGTTTAAGCCTCCTGCTGTTCAGGAGCTTTGTCTGCGACGGCTTTTGTTCCCGCCGGAGCGCCTTGACCCGCTTCGGCCTTTTTCAAAAGGCTGGCGGCGGTGGGCGAAATCTGAGCGCCGATGCTGATCCAGTGCTTGACGCGTTCAACATTAACGCTGAAATTGTCGCCCTTTTGCTTAGGATCGTACCAGCCGAGGTTTTCGAGGAAGCGACCGGTGGTCGCGAAGCGGGAATCGGCCACCACAATGCGGTAAAACGGCTTGTTGATGGTGCCCATCCGACGTAAACGTATTTTTGTTGCCATATTTCTGTAATCTCCAGTCCGGGTTGCGAACTCCTGTTCGCGGAAAAAGAGGAACCTGTCTATATCATTTACCCACCCTCATCAACCTTTTTTCCGCTTTTTTAACCCGCCGACCGGTTCTGAAGCTGAGCAACCACCTGCAGGTCAGCTTTGGAATAAGCGTATTTTCCAAGGTTCGGAACTTTTACCCACTCATAATCAGCGCAATGAATGGGGCGCGGACGCCCGGAAACGATCCGAGTGCGGTGCACATGCATGGTCATGGTGAAGTGACTGTAGGCATGATTAACCGTCATAACATGTTCGCCCACAACGGTTTTAATTCCAAGCTCCTCGTCAAGTTCTCTGGCGATGCACTCCTCAATGGTCTCGCCCGGCTCCTGCTTGCCACCGGGAAACTCCCAGAGTCCGCCAAGCATGTCGTCCTGTTTGCGCTGCGCGATGAGCACTTCGCTCTTGCGGTTCATCGTCACAGCCGCGCCGACAATAATATGCGGGACCTTCGCCTTTTTTCCCACGACAGGGAACTTCGCTGGCGAACCTTTTGCAAAGGCGGCACAGAAATTTTGCAACGGGCACTCCGCGCATTTCGGGTTTTTCGGCAGACAAACCAGCGCGCCAAGTTCCATCATGGCTTCATTAAATTCTCCAGCGCAGCCCTTCACCAGCAGTTCATCGGCCCACGCCTGCATCTTTTTTTTACCCGCCGCCGACTTCGTGTCTCCGCTGAAAGCGAACAGCCGGCTCAGGACACGGATCACATTGCCGTCAACCACCGCCGCGTTTTCGCCGAACGCCAGACTGGCGATCGCCGCCGCCGTGTAGTTTCCAATCCCTGGAAACTTCCGGAGAAAAGTTTCCAGAGTTTGGAAACTTTTTTTCCAACCATTGGAAAGATCGCCGCCGTATTCATCGGCGATGATTTTTGCGGCGGCGTGCAGATTGCGGGCGCGGGAATAATAACCAAGACCTTCCCAGCATTTGAGGACGTCGCTTTGCGGCGCACGGGCCAACGCTTTCCACGACGGGAAAATTTTCATCCAGCGGCGGTAGTAAGGAATGACCGAGTCGACACGGGTCTGCTGGAGCATAATTTCGGCGATCCAGACACGGTACGGCGTACGGTTGCGGCGCCACGGTAAATCACGGCGCTTCTCCGCAAACCACGGCAGAAGGCGCGCCCGGACGGCCCTTCGAAGTCCGGCTGTTTTCATGGGTTGTGGTTTGACTGCCTGCATGGTTGGGCTAGAATCCCTGCAAACAAAGGGAGTTGCAACCATGATTACAAAGAGAATGGAAAAGGCGATCAACGCGCAGATCAATAAGGAATTCTACTCCGCTTATCTCTATCTCGCGATATCCGCTTACTGCAACAAACTCGGCATGTCAGGATGCGAACACTGGTTCCGCATCCAGTACGACGAAGAGATCATTCACATGACCAAGCTGTTCGATTACATTATGCAGCACGGCGGCGAAGCCCGCCTGTTTAAAATTGATGAGCCGCCGGCGGACTTCGGTTCGGTGCTCGGCGCATTTGAGGCCAGCCAGAAGCACGAGCGTTTTGTGACCGAATCGATTAACGAACTGCTGAATGTCGCTGTGGAGGAAAAAGATCACGCCACGCAGGTCTTTCTGCAATGGTTCATTACCGAGCAGGTCGAGGAAGAGGCCAATGTGAAAGAAATTGTTGATCGCTTGAAAATGATCGGCGATAACGGCGCGGCATTGATGATGATTGATGATAAACTCAGCCTTCGGTTGCCGCCCGCACCTGCCGCTGCAACCGCTTAATCTTCCAGAGAAAGGGGTTCGATTATGCTGAAAAAATTGGTTCTGCTGACTGTTGTTGCTCTGTCCACCCTCTCGCTGCCCGTGCAGGCTTTCTGGGGAAGTGACGACATCACCATGCTGGTGATGCCGCGCGAGGTGATTCCTCTTCAAATTGCTCAGGACATTGCCCGGCGTTATCCCGTCATGATCGTGAGCTACCAAATGACGCGAGGTGAGTTGAAGATCCACGCATGGAACGGCGATAGCTGGGTTGCCGTGCCGGTCGAAGACTATGCCAGCGGCACCTTTTTTGCTAACCGGCCCAAACGCGCCATTGTGGTCGAGAACGAACGCCTGCATGCCCCTGTTGCGGTGATTCCGAACAGCACCTGGTGCGAAAGCGCCACCCGCATTGCCTCCACCGACCCGCGCACATTACTCCACCTGCTCGGCCTTTCCTTCGACTTCCCCTTCCGTTACTGGAACCAGTTCGCAAAGCGCTACGACTTTGCACTCGAACAGATTAACCCGACGCTGGAAAATGTGCACTGGTGGAATCTGCGCGGCGACGTGCTGATCGAAAAACGAGCGCAACGAGACTTCTCAATTGATTTGGATAAATGGCACTACCTCGCAACGCTTCCGCCGCCGGTCATTGTGCCGGTCGCAATGGAAGCAGAGGCGCCCGTTGCCGCTCCCGCCGCTCCGGAAAAAACCAAGGTTGGCGCAACTGCTGTCGATATCACCGCCAAAGCGCCTGAAGCCCCGGTCGTAAAAGCTCCAGCCGTCAAGCCTGCTCCGGTGATCGAGCCTGTCCCGGCAACAGAGATGGCGCCGGTCGTTAAACCAGCCGCCGTGCCGGCCCTGATAGTCACACCGGCTCCGGCGGTCGAGCCGTTTCCTTCACTCAAACCAGACCCGGTCATCGTTCCGGCTCCACTGGTTGAAATGGAGCCGATAGTTGAAGCAGCCACGGAAGCGAAACCGGCATCTTCTGTTGAGGCGGATCCATTTTCAACAAACGAAATTCCGGCCGCAGAAATTGTCGTCCCGCAGGAACCTAAAAAATCCTGGTGGAAGTTATAATGCACAAAACACTTATCCTGCTGACAGCTCTTCTCATACTGGCCGGGTGCGCCACCGCACCCGCGCCGATTGAGTTTCCCGTTTCCCCCATGATGGCAACCACCTACGCCGGCGGCGAGATGGCCATCACTTGGAAGGCGGAAAACAACCAAAACTACACCATTTATTACACAGACGCCCTGCCCGGAACGCGTGCCGATTGGAAACCGCTGCCGCAGGCAACCGGCCTGCGCGGAAGCGGGAAACAGATCACGATCCGCGACAAAGTCAGCTCCGCCTCGCAGCGGCGTTATATGCTTCTGAGCGGTAACCAGAAGCCTCCTTATTAATCGGCGGCACGGAATACTGCAATAACCGGACGGTGGTCAGACGCTTCATACATTAACGGATCGCGCACCACCCGCGTCTGTTTACGCACCACCTCCGCAAGCATTCCGGCGTTGACGAAAAAATAGTCGAACCGGCTGTACCCGTCGACCGCACCGTAAAAATAAGTCCACACATCTCCGACGGAATCAGCCGGACGCAGATCCGTCATCGGACCGCCGCGCTTTCCGCCCACTTCGCGCAGCGGGGCGGAGTTGTAATCGTCATTAAAATCCCCGGCCACCAGCAGGTTAATATCCGGATCCTTTTCCAGAATTCCCCGGATGACTTTATTCAGCAGTCGCGCTTCGTTGCGGCGCATTTCGGTTTGACCCAGCGGGTTATAAACCTTCGACTTCAGGTGTGCCGTCAGCAGGCGGAAACGGTATTTCAAGTTAACCTGAATACTGACATCCAGAAACCCGCGCGCCACAGGCACTTTGGATTCGCCAATGCTGTACCATTCGTTGGTGTGGTGCTGCACCGACACGATCGGAAAGCGGCTCAGCACTGCCAGATTGATTTCCCTGCGTTCGCGTTCCAGCAGTTCGGCATACGGATAATCCACGCCAGCCGCACGCAGATCGTCTCGAAACTGCGCAAACACCGTCGCATTGCCCATCTCCTGCACCGCCAGCACATCAGGATGTTCTTTGGCAATCAGACTTACCGCCGCGCGCCGCGCATTTTCCGGTTTTGGATCATCCGGTTCGCCGCCACCGTCCCGATCCGTCAGAGCATACTGATGCAGGTTGTAGGTCATCACCGAAAAGGTGTCCGCCTGCGGCCAGCAACTGAGCGGCAGAAGGAGACAAACCAACAGCAGGGATCTCATCATGCCTCCGCCGGACGCGGCTTCTTAATCGCCAGGAGTACATCGCCCGGCTCAATCCGCATCTGCGGATCGGGATCAAATACCGTCTCGCCGTTCAGGTGCTTAATAGCAAAAATCATACATCCAAGGGTCTGCCGAACATGCGACTCCGCCAGCGTTTTACGGGCCAGATCGCTCTTCTCATCCACCGGAATTTCGCACACCTCCAGCTCGAGATTTTCGTGCTGTGTCACCAGCTCGATAATATCCACATCCGCAGGCCGCGTCAGCAGCTGAACAATCCGGGCCGCGCCGGTCGAAAACGGGGAAACCACCTGGTTTGCGCCGGCCTTGATCAGCTTGCGGCTGTTATTGGCGTCTTGAACCCGCGCAATAATGTGCAGGTCGCGGTTCAGGCTGCGCGCATTGATCGTTAAAAAGAGATTGTCCGAATCCTTCGGCAGCGAGGCCACCAGTGCCTCGGCCCGGGCGACACCTGCGGCCTCCAACTGATCATCATCCGACGGATCCCCCGCAATATGGAGCACACCCTCCTGCTCCAT
>JBAWXO010000098.1:0-6790 GCA_037144035.1 Kiritimatiellales bacterium | reverse complement strand
AAGACGCCACATGGTTTCTAAAACCGGTACCCGCACCAACGAAATGCCGACCGTCCGCCCGCTCGGCATCTTCCTCTGGCGCGTGGATTATTGGTTTTTCTAAGGGAATGCCAGTGTATTTGTAAGTAGATTTAAAATTAATCATTATTCTCGCGCTTATCTTCTTGTAAGGGTTCCGTTTTTTCTTTAAATAAGAAGCAACTTCCCGGGTGATTGCAGAATCAAATCGAACAAAAGGAGTTAAGTGTATGAGAAGCGTATCGAAGATATTATGTCTAACAGCAGCTCTTGGCCTTGTTGTCATGAGCTCAGGATGCAAATCCATGAAAGCAGTTGCTCCAGGTGGGGAGTTGCCTCTTGAAAAACTGAAAACAACTGCCACGTACGACGTGATCGGTCCGGCGACCGGATCGGCTTCGGCGACGATCATATTAGGATTCATCGCACTGGGCGTACCGAATGAGGTTGGTGCTATAGCTACAGGAACTCCGTCCATCTCCCTCGACCCGGTTAAGAACGCAGCAACGTACAAAGCAATTGAGTCGGTGGCAAATGCCGATGCGCTGGTCGCTCCTCGCTGGCACATTGAAACAACCGATGACTGGGTTGTTTACAAAAAGGTGACTGCTACCGTTAAGGGTAAAGCCATCCGTTACAATCCCAGCGTGAAATAAACAGATAGTATTACTCGTGAAGTTAAATGAGGGGCCTCGCGGCCCATCATTTTTTTGTGAGCGCGACCCGCCGAGCGAACCAACAAAGTGCCCACCGCCAAAGCCCTAGGCCTCTTCCTCTGGCGTGTGGATTACTGATCCTGCGGGCAAAATGGAAAACTTGATTCTGCGAAGAAAAAAGCGAACACAACCGAACACAAAATGAATTTAAAAAAGAAGGATAATAATTGTAAATCATTTATTTGTAAGTACTTACGAAAGTTTTACCAGCGAACAGATTGACGTCTGTGTTCTGTTTACTTTTCATCGTATGGTCCATTCCTAAGACCTTGGCTGACACAACAGCCGGATCGGAGTCCGGCTCCACCCGTGGCTTCGCGTTCCGGTGAGGCGTTCTGCATACTGCGGTCGTTTCCAACCATTGAAAAAAATTAACTTTTTTTTTCAAAACCTTTGATAAATCAAACGCGACGGGTTTTCCGTGGACATTAAAATACCTGCGGAGGCATCCGCCGCCGCTGTTCGTCTTCGCTTTCAACGCACAGCCCTCTGTTAAACTGCCAGTGCTCCGGGAAGACGCGCATATCAACGACCGGCGAGGTTTCCCGGGCGGTTTTCCGTTCGCAAGCCGGAGCAGCCGGCGGATCTGGCTGCGCCGGTGCGGTATAGCACTCTGCCATGGCGGGCGGAGGCAGCACGCGTTCATGGCTGGCTGGCTCGTTCTCAAACAGCCAGTGGGGATTTCCGCCCTCGTTCGGGTTTATGACTTTGGGTGGACGTCTTCGTCCGGATCGTTCTTGCCGCTCTTCTCCCTTTTTCTCGTGCACCAGCAGATCAACCAGCAGGAGCAGGGCCGCCTTTTGACTGCGCGGCCCCAGAATTTTTTCCAGCCTGGCTATACGGATTTTATAGCTTTTCACCAGAACCGTTTTTCTATTTTGCGTTCTAACGCCTGCACGCGCTGATCAAGGGTTTCTTTCCCCCGGATGCTAAGGGCGTGGCTCAGAATGTCGTTACAAACCTGCCGGCGTATTCGTTCGTCCTCAGATTTCATCAGCAGAGCCAGTTGGTCGACCGCCTGTTTGGTGTACGTTTTGATGTGGGTGAGCGCATCGGACAGCGCGTTGTCCCGCAGGCGGTTGAGTTCCTCGCGGAAGTCCGGATTTTTCAACCAGCCGTAAGCGGCTGTCCGTCCCACTCCTGCGGCTTTGCATGCCGCCTGAACGTCCGATATGTTAACCAGAGCCGTCAGCAGTTTCTTCTGCCGGAAGCTCAGAGGGTTCTTCGGGCCGGGATTTTCGCCTGCCTCGGCGGATTGGGGTTTCTCGCCCGAGTCTCCAGCGATAGAGGCCAGAATGCGGCTTGCTATATCCCCGGACAGAGCGGGGGTTTCCTCATTCGGAATATCTGTTCGTTCATTTTTCATCTTGGAATCTCCTGTTCATGTATTTCATCCGCTGCACCGTGCAGCGGGCGGAGGGTTATTCCTCCGTTACCCTAAGGGGAGAAATCAAATGAAGGACAGCAAGTTTCTGATGCTGATATGACTTCTGACTGCTGAACTCCTGTGACCCGGCGACGGGTAGCGAAGGGGTCCTCTTCAAAATGGTGCGCAGTATCGCGGGCTTTTTGCTTCGTGTCGGCATTGGCGAACTGAAACCTGAAGATGCCAACCGGTTTCTAAAAACCGGCACCCGCACTAACGAAGTGCCCACCGTCCGTCCGCTCGGCCTCTTCCTCTGGCGCGTGGATTACGGATCAACGGATTGACATTCGGCTGATTTTTAATAGGATACCCACATGAAAACAACGATAGATATTGCTGACAATATCATGGAACGATCACGACAGGTAGCGCGGGCCGGCAAGGTGACTTTCCGAGATTTGGTGGAAGAAGGGCTTTTGATGGTAATAGACCGGAGGAAACAGTCGGAGAAGAAAACAATCAAGCCAGTGACCGTTAAAGGCAACGGGTTGTCTGACGCATTCCGCAATGCGTCTTGGAGTCAAATCCGTCAGGCCGCTTACGATGGACATGGCGGATGATCGCGGTGGATACAAATATTCTCGTCTATGCCCATCGGGAAGATTCGGAGTTTTATCCGGAAGCACTAAAAACGATGATGGGGCTGGCAGAGGGAAATCGGCTTTGGGGTATTCCATGGCCTTGTGTTCATGAGTTTATTTCTGTGGTAACCCATCCTTCGATCTACAACCCGCCAACGGATATAAAAATCGCGCTGGATGCGATTGAGGTATGGATGGATTCACCGTTTTGCCAAATGATCGGCGAAGGGAAGGGCTACTTTCAGCGGCTTCGCGAATTCGCACAGGCAGGAAAAGTGCGCGGCCCGATGATTCATGACGCGCGCATTGCTGCTGTTTGTCTTTACAACGGGGTCACCGAACTCTGGACTGCTGATCGCGACTTTTCCCGTTTCCGGCAATTAAAACTCAGCAACCCGCTGACCCGGTCACGGTAACTCTCCCTTTTTGATGAGTCAATTTAACCGGACTTCCCTCTAAACGAAAACACGACTTCGCGGCTTTCACCGCCAATCCAAAGCGCGAGGTTGAGGGCACGATTAAAACCGTTACGAAAGTGACCGTCAGCCGCACGCGGGAAGGGGACGTGACGATCTGTGTCGTCGGCGAAGGATTCCTCTACAAAATGGTACGCTCCATCGCGGGCTTCCTGCTCCGCGTCGGCATTGGTGAATTACAGCCGGAAGACGCTAAGCGGTTTCTAAAAACCGGTACCCGCACCAACGAAGTGCCGACTGTCCGCCCGCTCGGCCTCTTCCTCTGGCGCGTTGATTATTAGTTTCCGAGCATTGGAAAAAGAAAAAGCCGCAGGACTAGAATGGACATGAGAAAGCGACAAAGGGTGAAAATGAATTGCAATGCTGTAATCAGTTGTAGTATGCACAGCTTAGTAATAGGACGTGGTTTGATTTGATAACAACTTAATACGGAGGACGGATATGACGTTTCGCAGTTTGCTCAACTTTACATTGATGTGTTTTTCCCTTGCGTTAATCGCGTTATTCACAGGATGCGCTGCTATTGTTTCAAGTCCAGACCAACAGCTAGTATTCACTACTGAGCCGACGAAGGCAGAAATTTATGTTAACGGATCTAAAATGGGAACAACCCCTTGTAATATCCTCGTACCACGCCGTCGCCCGCCGCCATCGATCATCCTGAAAAAGGAAGGCTATGAGGATACTCCCGTTGTTTTCACATCCAAATATAACCCTTGGATTATTGGGAATGTACTGTGGGGCTATTGCTCATTAACGGCATTTACCGTTGACTTCAATAGCGACAAATCAATCATGTATTACCCCGACACATTCCTCACGACGCTTTCCCCTCTAGAGGGGACTACCCCAGAGCAGAAAAACAGTGCAGAAAAACAGAAGCAAAAATCTAAAGTTGTTCGTTTCGTAGCGGCTAATTACGACGCTTTGGTCCTTGAACTATCAAAGGGAAGTGGCGACCACCTGACTGCTTTATTTGATTTAATGGAGATTCCGGCTGCGAATCGCGAAAATGCTGTTACAAAATTAAAACCTCTCTACATAAAGTATGATAATCCCGTGGAGCTTGGTAGAGCTATCGAACTTGAGTTTCCTCGTTAGGTTTGGCTGATGTTTCTGTAGAAGACTGGATGGATTACCCGTAACCGCGAGAGTGGTTACGGGTAAATAATTTTGAGAGACAAGACAAATCAATGGTATCAACAAGGAAACCATATAAGGGGTACCGTTTATTATTCGCAGAGTTGATCATCACTCTTGTGATCGTGGTCGCAATGTCGCAGTCGGTCTGCGCTACAGACGATTCTACCATAAGCGATCATGTGATTCAGAAAGCTGGAAAGTTGCGGCTCTACGATGATCCTGTGTGGTTAGCCATCGGACACTATCAGCAAAATAGTAAGGGTTGGATAAGTACCGTCGCCGACCCACGTTTTTTTCTATCAGAAAGAGGGAAGACTGACCCGAAAGCCGAACTTGAGGCGACGATTAGAGCGTTCTTTGCTCCGCGCGTGAATATTGAGGAACACGCAACAAGTCGATTTGTTGCCCGTTTGGCATGGCTACGAGAGCGTGGCGTCTTGTCAGAAGATGAGCTTCCAAGCTTTCATGATACAAATTACGAAAAACTACTCGCTGAGGTTCGCCCAACAAAAATTTTATTGGCTTTCCCATCGCCATTAGCTGAGGGCATGAACAGTGCTTTTGGGCACGTTTTCCTCATCTTTGTTCACGACGATCGAAGTCCACTGCTTGCTCCATCAGTCAGTTACGCAGCGTTGATTGATAAGTCCCGGGGGGTGCTTTACCCAATTCTGGGCCTTGCTGGTGGATTCAAAGCGTACTACACAACTCAAACCTATACTGAAAAGTTAAAGGAATACAGTGCCATCGACTGTCGTGACATGTGGGAGTATGAACTCACCCTGAGGCCAGATGAAGTTGAGCGCATTTTCCAGCATACATGGGAAATGATGCATATTTACAGTTGGTACTATTTTTTGGATGAAAACTGCTCCTACGGAGTATTGGCACTCTTGAATACAGCTCGCCCAGGACTTTGTTCGCCCGCAATTGACCGACGACTTTTTATTCTCCCTTTGGACGTGATTCGCCAAGTACGAGAGCAGGGGCTTGTTGAAAGCACCCGTTATCTGCCGTCTGTACTGACTTCAATGCGCACCCTGGCTCAGAAACTGTCGAACAGCGAACTAGTCGCGGCGAAGGCTATGGCATGTGGAAAAGAAGATCCGATGCAAGTGCTGAAGAACACAAACTCTGTCACGCCGGCGACCATGCTAGATGTTGCTATGTCACTTGCACAAATCCGAGTCGACACGGGCGAGGCATCAGTCGACGAACACCAAAAGATCATGGGATCACTTATCCGTGCAGTTCAAAATACACAGACCGAATCACGATCAGACGATATCCCTGACGTTCCCCCATATCCAGAGACGGCGCATCTTCCATCACGATTATCGACAGGCGTAGCCATTCGAAATGATACTGTCTATTGGCTTGCAGGGATTCGTCCGGCATACCACGATTTCTTGGATCCATCTGAGGCTATGGATCCAGCAGTTCAACTCCAACTCATGGCGACGGAAGTGCTTGTTGACAAGACAGGCGACATTGCGGAGTGGAAACTATGCCTTTTCGACATGGAAACATTAAGGCCTTGCGACACATTATACGCACCTCTCTCTCATAGATTAAAGGTTAGCACGATTTACCGAAATGAGGCCATATCGCCCAGTGAGTGGAATTGTGAAACTGAAGGCGGACTGGGGTACTCTTACGCACTTTTCGAACGAACGCTGGTCTATGGCATGGGAGAAGTTGATCTCCAAACAAGAACACTTCAGGGAGATACTTGGATGGGTGTTGGGCCTTCCGGAGGTTTTGTAACAGATTTGCCTTGGAAAGCACGGGCCTTTTTCAAAGGAAGATATCAGATTAATAGCGTTGACCCAGATTGCCTCCGCTTTGATTTGTCCGCCGGTTACTCGATTGCCGTTACGAAACAAATGAGTATTGCCATCCAATACGTCAAAGAAATGATAATTGGCGAGGAATCAGATACCGAATTGCGACTAGAAGGACGTTTATATTTCTGAGATTTAGAATTGGACGCCTGCAAGCGGACAATACGCTCTAACTTAACCGCTCGTAAGTTTCTGAAAACAAAAAGCCGCCCCGGATTCCGGAGCGGCTTTTTTGTGAACAGCTGGGTTTTATTCGCCGTAAACGGTGGTGGTGTACTCGCCGA
Source organism: Kiritimatiellales bacterium (assembly GCA_037144035.1). Lineage (GTDB taxonomy): Bacteria > Verrucomicrobiota > Kiritimatiellia > Kiritimatiellales > Tichowtungiaceae > Tichowtungia. The sequence goes on along the minus strand of JBAWXO010000098.1, from coordinate 302 downwards.
CAAAGCCGAGGATGTTTTTCACTTTCCAATCCGCATGGTTGATTTTGGTGATCCCGCCATCTCTGGCGGCCGCATTGATACTGCTGTCACCGACGGCGATCAATGCCAGATAGGATCGACTGGTGGCCGTTCCTGTTTTATTGCACTTAGCCGAAGCATCGCCCACCTGCAATGGCAGGGTGTTATCAGTGTGGATTATACCAATCGGCATCTGTGTGGCACAGCCTGTAAACAGGGCGGCGAGAATAAACAAACCAAACAACTTCTTCATGATGAACCTTTCGTTTATGTTTTTTGACTAC
>JBAWXO010000097.1:0-6790 GCA_037144035.1 Kiritimatiellales bacterium | reverse complement strand
CCCTCTCCGCCGCTTTCTATTTCTCCGTCGCGAGAACGGTTGCCAGCTTGCATCCTTCGAGATAGCGCGGGATATCCACGTATTCATTCAGGTCGTGAGCGTGAAAATTCCCCGCATCGAAGGTGAGTGTCGGAATTCCTTTTTCATTCAGAATGTTGGCGTCGAGTCCGGCATTGATCACTTCGACGTCCGCTTCGCGGCCCGCCAGCGGCGCGGCACGCAGAAAACGCTGAACGATCGGTTCGATTTTCTTGAGCCGGAAACTGCGGTAGTCGCTGGTGGTGGTGAACTCAACCGAGCCGCATTCGCCTTTGTCGTTTTTCACTCCGCACGCGGCCTTTTCAAACGCCTTTTTCCAGGCATTGGAAATTTTCTTCAGCGAGGCCGGATGGTGACTGCGGCATTCGCCGGTTACTTTCAGAAAATCCATCACCTGATTGTCCGCCTCGCCGCCGTTCATGGAGCCGACATTGGCGGTTCCGGTGCAGGCGCCTTTGCTGATCCGTCCGAACCAGCCATTTGCTTTTAGGACCGCAATGGCGTTCGCAGCGATGATTGCGGCGGAGACGCCGCCTTCCGGATTAATGGCGGCATGGACGCTCTTGCCGTAAATCTTGGCGATCCAGCGCACCGCGCCGAGCGCGCCGATCACGCCATTTCGCCGACCGCTTCCGTCGAGATTGAAGCACATCGCCGGATTGTTGCCTTCGGCCGGTTCAAACGCCTTCGCGCCGTGCAGTCCGTTTTCTTCGCCGACCGTGAAGAGCAGGGTGATCGGTGGATGCCGCAGATTATTTTTCAATACGGTTTCCACCATTGTGACCACGGCGGCCACCGATGCGCGGTTGTCGCCGCCGAGTCCGGTTTTTTCTTTCGGAATAATCCGGTTGCCTTTACGATCCGGCACCGCGCCGCGGCAGAGCGGCACCGTGTCGAGGTGAGCCGAAAACATGATGCGTGGCGCTTTGACCGTGCTGGGAATTTTCACGATCAGGTTGCCGATAGTAAAACCCTTTGGCAGACGTTTCAGGCCCGCACTGCGAAACCACTCCGGATGACAGCCCGCCGCCAGCAGTTTTTGTTTCACAACATCCGCCACCGGGCCTTCGCCGCCGCTCGGTCCTTCGGCGGCCAGCAGATCCATCAGGGTTTGAACGGCGGGTTCCTTGTTGATTTTCCATTTCATAAATTCACTCCGCGTTCTGTTTCGCCCGATTTACGCAATTCGCGTTTAACAATTTTGCCTTCCGCATTCTTCGGCAGCTCGAAAATGTCCAAGGAAGGAACCCGTTTTCATGACGCTCACGATAGCGGAGCCGCCGTCGGCGGACAATTTCGAATGTTTGGAAAAGAGTCTGGCGATTATCTGATATGCGGCCATTCGATGGCGAGCAAGGTGGTCGTGGAGATGAGAATCCATAGAAGAACGCCCTGAATCAGCGGACGGATGCCGACCGATTTGATGGCTTCTCGCGACAGATTTGCTCCGATGAAAAAGAGCGTGAGGGTTAATCCTCGTCGCGCGGCGAATTTGATCCAGCCGTAGAACGGTTCACCTTGGGGAAACAGCGTGCAGACCGCGGCGGCAGCGAGAAACCAGAGGATGAACCAGGGAAAATTGACCGGACCGGTGCTTTTTCGTTTGTAAAAAGCGAGGCCGATAGTGATCGGAAAAATCCAGAGAGCGCGTGCCATTTTTACGCTGGTTGCCACCTCCAGCGCCTGATCGCCGTATTTGGCTGCGGCGCCGACCACCGAGCTGGTGTCGTGAATAGCGATGGCCGCCCATAGCCCGAAGTCCTGCTGTTCCATTTGCAAAAGTTTTCCAATCATTGGAAAAAGAAAGAGTGCCGCTGCATTGAGGACGAAAACGGTGCCGAGCGAAACGCTCATAGCCCGCTTGTCCGCATTGAGTACGCCGCCGACTGCGGCGATCGCACTGCCGCCGCAAATCGCTGTTCCGCTGGAGATGAGAAGCGAGGTTTCAGGATCAATCCGCAGTACTTTTCCGATCAGCCAGCCAGCCAGCAGGGTGCCGAAAATCGTACAGACCGTCAGGCTGAATCCGGTTTTTCCCGCCGCCCAGACCGCCGCAAGGTTCATACCGAACCCAAGCCCGACGACCGACCACTGAAGCAGTTTTTTAGAGGCTTTGGATGAAAAATTTTCGTAGGGATTGCCGAGGGTCAGTGCGACCGCCAGCCCGGCGGCCAGCGCCAGAGGCGGTGTAAGAAATCCTGCAATGGCCAGCAGGCCGCAAAGGATAAAAACTGTTTTTTTCACGAGAGAGATTCCTGATATTGGAAAAATGAGGCTCCGGTGTACCCGCCTCCGGCCGCGAAAGCAATCTGATGTTCTGAGTCCGGCTGTTCGAACTTTTTGAAATAGCGTTGTCATGAAAGCGCCGGCGGGATATTTTGAGGTTCTTTGAAGGAGAGCATTATGTCAATTACCGCATTAAATCCGCTGGACGGGCGCTATGAATCAAAAGTTGCCGAACTGCAGAATGCGTTTTCCGAGTACGCGCTGATCCGCTGTCGCGTGCTGGTGGAAGTGCTTTGGCTGAAGGCTCTCTGCGCCGAAAAGGGCATTCCGGAGTGCCGCGCGCTGTCAAAGGGCGAAATCAAACAACTCGACGTGATCGTCGCCGACTTCACTCCCGCCGAGGCGGAAAAGGTTAAAGCGATCGAGAAGACCACCAACCACGATGTCAAAGCGGTCGAGTATTATCTGAAAGAGAAAATCGCCGGAACATCGCTTGAGGCTCTGAGCGAGTTTCTGCACTTCGCCTGCACCTCGGAGGATATTAACAATCTGGCGCATGCGCTTATGCTCAAGCAGGGACGTGAAACTCTCGCCGCCGATCAGAATGCGCTGATCGCCGACCTGACCGCCAAAGCCAAAGCGTGGAAAGCTGTTCCGCTGCTGGCCCGCACGCACGGGCAGACTGCTTCGCCGACCACCGTTGGCAAAGAGCTGGCTGTTTTCGTCAACCGCCTGAGCCGCGCCGCCGAAGTTTTTCAAACCTTGGAAATACGCGGTAAGCTCAACGGCGCTGTTGGCAATTATAATGCGCACCTTAGCGCCTATCCGGCAGTCAACTGGCCAGCGCTCGCTAAAGGTGTAATCGAAGGTGAACTCTGTCTGGTGCAGAATCCTTTTACCACGCAGATCGAGCCGCACGATTATATGGCTGAGCTGTTCGATGCGCTGGCGCGTTTCAACACGATCCTGCTCGACCTCGATCGCGACATCTGGACCTACATCTCCTTCGGCTGTTTCAAACAGAAGACCGTGAAAGGGGAAGTCGGCTCCTCGACCATGCCGCACAAGGTTAACCCGATCGACTTTGAAAACTCCGAAGGCAACATCGGCCTCGCCAATGCGCTGTTGCGCCACATGTCTGAAAAGCTGCCGGTCTCGCGCCTCCAGCGCGACCTGACCGATTCGACTGTTTTGCGCAACATGGGCGTCGCTTTCGGCTATGCGTTGCTGGCGTACCGTTCGACGCTTAAAGGCCTCGGTAAGCTGGAGCTCAACGAAGCTAAACTCGCCGCCGATCTCAATAGCGCGTGGGAAGTGCTGGCCGAGCCGATTCAGACCGTCCTGCGTAAAGCGGGTGTCGACGAGCCCTATGAAAAACTCAAAGAGCTGACACGCGGCAAAACGATTGATCAGGCGGCCATCCATGATTTCATCAAGCGTTTTGACCTGGATGAAGAGGATAAGGATCGCCTGTTGAAAATGACACCCGCCTCTTACATCGGCCGCGCCGTTCAGATTGTGGAAGAACTCTGATGCCCCTAGTTTCTATTCACGGGCTTCTGCTGGAAGAACTCGAAGCGTTTTGCAAAGAGCAGGGGCAGCCCGCGTTCCGCGCGAAACAGATCTGGGACTGGCTTTACGTTAAACGCATCGCGTCGCTGGCTGAGATGAAAAATCTGCCCGCTCCGCTCCGCGATCAGTTGTTCAAGCATTTTGGTTCCCAAACCTTGGAAGATGCGTCGCCCTTGCGCCGCGAAGCGCCGTGCCGCAACGCAGTTGCTTTCCAATGTCTGGAAAAACTGGAAGTCAAAGGTGCTCCTGGGGAAACTCAAAAGCTTCTTTTAAAACTTGCTGACGGAGAACTGATCGAAGCCGTTCTTATTCCGGCGCGTACACGGCGCACCGTTTGTGTTTCGACGCAGGTCGGTTGCAAGATGGCTTGTGCGTTTTGCGCCAGCGGACAGTGCGGGTTCCGCCGGAACCTCACAGCGGGCGAGATCGTCGAACAGGTTTTGCTGGCGACAGATGTTTACGGAGAGCGCCCGACAAATATTGTCTACATGGGCGTCGGTGAACCATTCGATAATTATGACGAAACGCTTAAATCTGTTCGCATTCTGAACCATCCGGACGGACTTGGTATCGGCGCGCGTAAAATCACCATCAGTACTAGCGGCGTCATTCCCGGTATTAAACGGCTGGCGGGCGAGGGGCTTCAGGTAGAGCTTTCTGTTTCAGTGCATGCGCCAGAAAACGAACTACGTTCGAAGCTGATGCCGCTCAATAAACGCTATCCGCTGGATGCGCTGATGCAGGCCTGCGCCGACTATACCGCCAAAACCAAACGGATCATCACCTTTGAATACACGTTGATTAAAAACTTGAACGATTCGGCGGCGCATGCCCGCCAGATGGTGAAGCTGCTCAAAAAATTCCCCTGCCGCGTGAATTTAATTCCGCTCAGTCCAGTGGAGGAATTTGACGGCGAACGCCCGGATTCAGAAATAATGAAAGTTTTTTTTCAAACCTTGGAAAAAGCAGGGATCAACACCACCTTGCGCGACTCCAAAGGTTCCGCGCTTAAAGCCGCCTGCGGCCAGCTCCGCGCCCGTCGCCTCTAGTTTTCCAACCTTTGGAGTCAGCCTTCGACAAAGGCTATGGCGGGCAGGAAATAAAAAACCCTCTCCCGCGAGGGAGAGGGTGTACAGGTCGGGTTAAATCAACAGTTTATTTAGTGAGCGGGCAGACACTGCCAGCGCAACTGGCATCTTTAGCGGTTTTTTCAGCGCCACACGCTGCTTTTGTCGCGTCAGCTTTTGCTTTGCAGGCGGCGCACGTCCCGCCGGCTTTTTGGCAGGCAGGGCAGGCTGCTTTTACGGCAGGCGCCCTGGATGCGTCTGCGGCAGTTGCATCTGCGGGTGTCTTGGACATGGCATACGCTGAAACAGTCAGCGCGGCGATCGACATAACAATAACGAACTTCTTCATGGTTCCTCCTTGTTGTTTACGGCTTCATGTTATCTGTCTGCGCCTTCTTAGTCAAACACCGGGCGGGTTTGTTCCGGATTTTTTATAAAAAAATAATCCATAAAAAAATTGACTGTCGGTGGGGCAAGGTGGCATAAATTGGAGCCAAGAAGGGCGAAGTGGAGTATGAATACAGTCGAAGCAATGGTTGAAGAGCTTTTTGTAGGATCATTCCATCACTCGCTGGATCCCAAGCGCAGGCTGATTATCCCTTCGAATTGGCGCGGAATGATGGGCGAAACGGCCCGTTTGTACGTTTTCCCCCATCCCGACCGTAAATGCCTCTATCTCTACACCTTGGCGGAGATGAACCGTCGTCTGCGGCAGTTGCGCGAGTCGGGTGCTGTGGACGCTCAGGATGAGCAGGCGGTGCGCGCGATGACGGCTTCGGCGGACGCCCTGACGGTGGATGCTCAGGGCCGGGTCCGCATCAAGGACGAACTGCTGGCTCACGTTGAAGTGAAAAGCAAGGTGGTTTTGATCGGCACGCTCACCCGCATCGAGCTTTGGAGCGAAGAACATTTTGATATGGCACTGCCCGCTGTTTCAGCGCTGGCAGAGACCGCTTTTTACGGGGGTTACTAAGGAGGAGGAGAACATGGGTATGAACAGCATCGCACAATATATGTACTTCTCGCGGGCGATTGACCTGACGCCCGAGAAAAAACGCTACCTCCGGCTGCCGGACAGCGGAATGCAGCGCACGGTGCTGATGACCCCGAATCGGGCGGCCACGTTTTCGTCGGCCTGTTCGCGCCGGGTCATCGGAATGCAGTTGGCTTAAAGGGGAGTTATGCATGTACCGGTGCTGCTGAACGAGACGTTGGAGCTGCTGGTGACGAATCCGGCAGGAACCTACATCGACGGCACGCTCGGGCGAGGCGGACATGCAATGGAGATTTTGAAGAGGCTTTTGCCAGAAGGAAGGCTGATCGGACTAGATCGCGACGCGGAGGCCATCGAGCAGACGAAAGAGATTTTAAAACCCTTCGGGGAAAAGGTGAACCGGATACACGGAAACTTTGCGGATATGAAAGAGCTTTGCGGACAGATCGGCGTGACAGAGGTGGACGGGGTGCTCCTCGACCTCGGCGTCAGCTCGCCGCAGTTTGATGTCGCCGAGCGCGGCTTCAGTTTTTCCAAGGACGGCCCGCTGGATATGCGCATGGATCGCACGAAAGGCCGCACCGCTGCGGATTTAGTGAATGAGGACGACGAGGAAACGCTGGCTAATCTGATTTACCGCCTTGGAGAAGACCGCGATTCCCGCCGTATTGCGCGGGCGATTGTGCTGGAGCGTCAGCACGGTCGGATTGAGCGGACGCTCAAGCTGGCTGAAATCGTTGAACGGGCCAAAGGCGGGCGGCGCGGCGCTATTCATCCGGCCACGCAGACCTTTCAGGCGCTGCGGATGGCGGTGAATACCGAACTGGAAAGTCTGGAAGCGGGGCTTGAAGCCGGACTCTCGATGCTGCGCGACGGCGGGCGGATGACGGTG
>JBAWXO010000096.1:0-6860 GCA_037144035.1 Kiritimatiellales bacterium | reverse complement strand
GGAAGAGCCGGCAAATATTTTCCGCGTTGAGGGAACAAGCCGCAATGTTCAGCCAGCGCGGGCAACGGATTCTGCAGGCCGTCAAAACTCGGGGTCAGCAGGCCCGGGCCAAGTTCAACCGAGAGCAGCGCGCCGGTAAATTCCACTTGATCGCCGACTTTAAGGCCTGTGGTGGATTCGAACACCTGCAGTTCGGCGTGGCGGCCGCGGATACGGATCACCTCGGATTTCAACTGAACATCGCCGAGCCTAGCAAAGCCCGTTTCGTTCTGGATGACGGGTTTTTCAAACTCCACCGTCAGCAGGTTTCCGTTTACACCGACAATTTTACCAAGATTCATGATTCTGTTCCTGTTTTAAGCGGTTGCCTGTTCAATAAATTCTTCGACTTTGCTTTGACCTGCGACGTCATCCAGACTGGCCCAGCGTTCCGCAATGCGTAGTTTGACAGCAAAAGCAAAAACTCCGGCAAAGCCGAACGGCGCAATCAGAGCCAGATCATCGGCCTGCGACCAGCGGACGCGGTCCAGTTCCGCCTCCTGCTCCAGCGGATTGGCGCGAGTAAAAGCATCTGTCACCATCTTTTCAACCGAAAGGCTGAGGCCTTCGTGCGGACGGATGAAACGGGAAGGATCGGTACTGCGGTTTTTGGCGCGCACCCGCACCACCGCATTACGCAACTCGATCTCGTTGTTCCACCAGCGCCGCGCAACTTCGTTGTCCGGCGAACAGCGGTTGTCTAGCACTGCCTGAAGCACCGCCACGTCCTCTTCTGCGAGCCAGTCGGTACAAGCCGACAGGAACGCCGCGCGGCTCACCAGCGGTTTTTCGCCGAAGCGCAGATACGGAAGCGAAGCAACTAGATACCAGTGGTTCACGGTTAAAAATTCTCAATACACAACGTTCAACTTTCAACATTCAAGTTTAGAACATTCTGCAGATGGCCCTTTCCCTGTTCATTGAGCATTGAAAATTGATTATTTTCCGGCGGGTTCCTTCGCCACGCGGCTGACAATTTCGGCCAGCTTGGGCCGGAGGAAGGCGGTCAACGCGCCGGCAATGGCTTCGTTCGTGAAGTCGAGATAGGCGTGGTCGTCAGCAAAGCTGACGCGGAATCCTTTTAAGATTTCGTTGTCCACGTGAAGCTCGATGCCGTGCACCATCTTCTCGCGGTACTTGCCGGCGAAAAAATTGACCAGATCATCCTGATCCTTCTGGCTGACCAGCAGTTCGATGCGGGTTTCGCCGTGATTCGCCGCACAGCACTGAGCCATCTTAATCATCATCTGTTCGAGCACTTCGATCTTGAGCGCCGAATCCACTGATTCGGCCACGATGTCAGCGATGATATTCTCGATGCCCTGCCCGACGGTAATCAGCAGGTCTCGCGCGGCTTGTTCAAGCGTCGCGGTACTGCGTTCGGTGTAAACCACCGCATCAGACTGGGCCTTCACAACGAGTTCTTTGGCTTTGGCTTCCGCCTCGCGAACGGTCTGCGCCGCCTTGGCTTTGGCTTGCGCAAGAATTTCGGCGGCCTGCGCTTCGGCTTTTTCGACGCCTTCCTTGCGAATCTGTTCGAGTAACGGTTGCAGTTCTGCGGCCATAATCCACTCCAGTCGGGTTGTAAAAAATGAGTCCCGATTCTAGTGAAAGACACGCTCCCTGCAAGCTCCCGATGAATAAAAAAACCAACAAAACTGCGGTTTTGCTGATAATTTTAGGTTGCACATCTTCTGGCTTCCAAGGCTTGGAAGAAATCCCGCCGGTTTTAAGATTTCACATCATTGCTTCGCTCGAACCGAGCCATGAGGAAGTAGGCGCAGGGAACAACGAGCAGGGTGAACACGGTGGAAACAAAGACGCCGCCGATGATGGCCAGAGCCATGGGCTGCCGGGTTTCCGCCCCGACCCCGAGGCCCAGTGCGATGGGAAACGCTGCGGCAATCGTCGCGGCGGATGTCATCAGAATCGGTCTCAGCCGGATCGGGGCGGCGGTTATGATCGCCTCTTTCAGCGGCATGCCTTCCGCACGCTTCCGGTTCATGAACTCAACCAGCAGAATCGAGTTCTTCTTAACCACGCCCATCAAAAGGATGATACCGATGGCGCTGTAGAGGTTCAGCGACTGGTTGGCGCCCCACAGTGTTATCAATGCGCCTGTGATACTGAACGGCAACGCCAGCAGGACGGTAAAAGGATGGATGAAACTGTTGAACTGCGAGGCTAGAACCATGTAGGCGACCAGGATGCCTAAGACGAAGGCGATCCATAGTCCGCTACCCGATTCGCTGAAGGTTTTAGAGCCGCCTTCCAGATTAAAGGCGTAGCCAGGCGGCAGAATTTTTTTTGAAATTTCCGCCGCCTGCTCCAGCGCCGTGGCCTGTGAGGCGCCGGGCGCCAGATTGGCGGTCACCGAGATGGCTCGCTGGCGGTTAATACGGCTGATGCTCTGTAGCGTCGTGGTGTTCTCAATGCGCACCACGTCTCCCAGCGGGATGAGTTCACCATACGAGTTGCGAACCATCAGGGTTTTCACGTCCTCTGCATTCAGCCGGTCTTCCGGTGTCAGTCGTAGCCGGACATCATACCGGCGGCCGTCCCGGGTGAATTTCCCCTGACGAATCCCCCCCATCGCCGCGTTTACTGTCCGTCCAATATCCTCCATCGTGACGCCCCGGACAGCTGCGGCCTGCCGATCCGGAAAAACTCTGACTTCGGGCATGCCGGTGCGATAGTTATTATCCAGGTCGACAACCAGACCGGTCTTCTCAAGCTCCTCCATGATTTTCCGGACAGAGGATTCCAGTGTGACGAAATCGGGGCCGATAATATTGAACTCGACCGGCTGACTGCGCCGCGCTGAGAGGCCGCGGGCCGAATTGTCCTGAAATGATATTCGTAACCCTTTGACAATTTTTAGATCTTTCCTGAACTCGGTCATTAATTCAGCCTGGGTTTTATTACGCTGATCCCGTTCCACCAGCGTGATTCCCATCGATGCTTCGTTCGGTCCGCCGCCGCTGCCTCTACTGCCGATCAAAGTATAAGAACGCAGAATTTCGGGGCGTTTTTTTAAGTACGCCTCCACCTCCCGCACCCGCGAATCGGTCAATGCGAGAGACGATCCGACGGGAGCCCGGAGACTGACTGATATGTATGACTGATCCTGTGCCGGAACGAATTCGCGGCGGAGGCTCTTCCCCAGCCACAGGGAAGCGACAAAAATGGCCAGCGCGCTGGCCAGCACGAACCAGCGCCATCTCAAAACAACAGGTAGGAATTTACCGTAGGCGCGGTTCAACAGGTTGAATACAGCGCCGGAACAGCGCTCCAGTCGTCCGGGGTTCTTATGCCGCGACATCATTATCGAAAGCCGCATGGGTGTGAGCGTGACCGCTTCCAGCAGCGACAACAGCACCGCCGCCGTCATGGTTACGCCGAATTGGTAGAAGAACCGGCCGATCACACCCGACATGAACGCCACCGGCAGGAAGATCGCAACGACGGCCGCCGTCGTGGCCACGGCTGCAAATATGATTTCGCGGGATCCGTCCTCGGCGGCTTTGACTCTGTCTTTCCCCATCTCGAGATGCCGAACGATGTTCTCCAGCACCATGATCGAATCGTCAACGACAATCCCAATGGCCAACGCCAGACCGAGCAGTGTGAACGTGTTGAGTGTGAACCCCGAAAAATAGAGAATGGTGAACGTGCCGATAATGGAGGTCGGGATGGAGAGAATGATGTTGAATCCTGAACTCCATGTCCCAAGAAACAGGAAACAGATCAGAGCCGTCAGGATGGCGGCGGTCATCAGTTCATGCTCCGTGGCCTTCACGGCCTGTTCCACCGGACGGGTGAGGTCTGTATTGACCTGAAGGTTCATGCCAGCCGGTAATGACTGTTGAAGTTCTGCCATTTTCGCCCTGATCAGACGGCCAACTTCCACTTCATTGGCACCGCGCTGCTTGCTGATTCCAATGGACACCCCCGGCTCGCCGGAAATCCGTACGAGGCGGCGTATATCGCTCAAGCCGTCTTCCACTCTGGAGACGTCCTTTAGGAGAATGGTGGCATCCTGAATCGGTTGTCCGCCCCGATGCGTAATGGGAATATTGGCGACCTGCTCAACGGTAAGCCCTTCTCCCATAACCCGGAGATTCATCTCGGTTTCCGGGTTTTCGATATACCCGGCCGCCAATTCAGTATGTTCCTGTTCGATGGCCTGCTGGAGATCGAGAATGGTCAGTTCGTATGCCTGGAGTTTCTTCGTGTCCACCCAGAGGCGCAGGTTGCGCTGGCCATACCCGTAAAGAGAGACTTCGCCTACGCCGGGAATGACCTGAATCTGATCCGTCAGGAATGTTTCGACGTAATCCATCAGTTCGCGCGGCGATTGCGTGCCGGACACCCCGAGGCGCAGAATATCTTCCCCCTCGGTCGTATTCTTCTGGACGGTCGGAGGATTTACATTCAGCGGCAGGCGGAGATCGGCCAGCGCCCCCTGGACTTCCTGCAGGGCGGCATCAATGTCACGGCTGAGTTCGAATTCCAGTTCGATGGAAGCCGATCCCTGCCGGATACTCGAGCGAATCTCCTTCAGTCCGTCCACAGAGATAACGAGCTGTTCAATTTGATCAACCAGCTCAGCCTCCATGATCTCGGGGGCGGCGCCTTCCCAGGAAACGCGGACTCCGAGCACGGGAAAATCAATGTCGGGCATCTGGCTGATACCCATCCGGCTCACACTGATGGCGCCGAAAACGATCAGCCCGAACATGAGCATCCAGGCGAAGACCGGCCGACGGATGGAAAAATCGGACAGTGTCATGGCGACACCTTTCCGGCGGCCACATGGAGATGGATCATATTGGCGCGCAGTTGATTCGCCAGAGCCGCTTCACGGCGGCGCAAGCTCCAGTACTGAACTGATTCCGAAAGAACATCGAGGTTGTTTACACGACCCAGCTCATAGTCCTTTTGGAGAAGCGCCAGCGTATCGGCCGAGACTCCGATCGCCGCCTGCAACTCAGACCACTGCCTCAGGCCGTAGAACAGGGACTGGTAGGCCTGCCGGACATCCCGTTCTGAAGACCGCTGTAATTCCGCCAGTCGCAGTTCGCTGATCCTGAACTGCTGTCCGGCCTCAGCAATCCGCGCCGAGCGTCTGCCCTTGTCGAACAGAGGGATCTCTAGGCTCAGAACAATATCCCACTCGTCCTGGGACTGCGGGTCGCGGTAGAGATATTTGTTTGCATCCAACGTCACCTTGGGCATGCGATCCGACTTGGTTGCTTCCATATCAAACCGCGAGGCTTCCACACCGGCTTTTCCCGCCTTAATGTCCGCCCGGTCTGCCGCTGTCATAAGATACTTGTCCACCTCGCCGATTTCAGGAAGCGGGGTCTGGTCAACCACCTGAAGGCTGGGTGCGGGCTGTCCGGTCATGAACGCCAGCAGTTCCAGCGACGCGGCGCAGGACTGGTTGATCTGCTCAATCGTTAACCGCGCTTCCGCCATCTGGCTTAACGTCGTCAACAGGTCGGACTGCTTTGATCGCCCGAGTTTTATCCTGCGTTCCAACTCCCCGGTTCGGGTTTCCAGAGCTTTGAGCTCTTCCTGAACTGCCGCCCGCTGATCCTGAAACGACCGGATCTGATAAAAGACATCCGCGACATCCTCGTAAAGCAGCAGGCGCGCCAGTTCTACATCGTGGGAACGGGCAAGCCCTTCCGCCTGTCTGGCGTCGGCAGCGCGGGCGTTCCGGAAGCCGTCGAACACCGTCCAGGTTGCGCCGACACCCGCCTGGCGGGTGTCGGCCTTGTGTTTAGGAAGCCATTTAGACTCCCCCTTGGCGCTGATTTCCGGCCACATGGATCCCTGCGCCTGACGGTAACGGTCTTCCGCCGCGCGCCATTCCGCCACACTGATTTGAAGCGACTCGCTTTTCGCCAGCGCCAGCTCATATGCCGTGGTGAGATTGACTTCTGCCGCCTGCGATAAAGGCATTATGAACAGCAGACACAGTCCTTCAACTGCTGGAAACCGGTTTTTTCGAAAAAGCCAATTCATGCCGCCAGCATCCCATAGTTGCCGAAAGATGTTCAATTACCAAACAGTTCGCAGTAAAAATAACTTTTGGCATCCTGAACTATTGCGCCGGAGGGGCTGCGCGTGCTATCAAGTCACAATGTATCTGAAATCTGTAGAGCTTGTCGGGTTTAAAAGTTTCGCCGAAAAAACCCGGCTGGAGTTTGAACCGGGCATGACCGCCATCGTCGGGCCCAACGGTTGCGGCAAGAGCAACGTCTCGGACGCCATCCGCTGGGTGCTCGGCGAATCCCGCCCCACCGCGATCCGCGGCTCCTCGATGGAAGACTGCATTTTCAACGGCACCGACACCCACAAACCGCTCGGTATGGCGGAAGTCTCCCTCACCCTCGCTGACTGCGAGAAGGAACTCGATCTCGGCCTGCATGAGGTCAGCATCACCCGCCGCGTTTTCCGCTCCGGCGAAAGCGATTATTTCATCAACAAGAAAGCCTGCCGCCGTAAAGACATCCAGCGCCTCTTTATGGATACCGGCATTGGCACCGATGCCTACTCCGTCATGGAACAGGGCAAAATCGACCGCGTGCTTTCTTCACGCCCAGACGACCGCCGCGCCGTCTTCGAAGAAGCCTCCGGTATCACCAAATACAAAACAGACAAGCAGGAAGCCCTGCGCAAACTGGAACAGACCGAAGCCAACCTGCTGCGCCTCGCCGACGTGATCCGCGAAGTGAAGCGGCAAATCATCTCTCTCCAACGGCAGGCCGGCAAAGCCCAGCGCTATAAAACCCTGCAGGAAGAATTGCGCG
>JBAWXO010000095.1:0-6964 GCA_037144035.1 Kiritimatiellales bacterium | reverse complement strand
CGCCGTGTGATCTGCAAGTCGGTTGAAATGGGAATCCCGATGCCTGCCATCGGTGCCGCGCTGTCCTATTATGACGGCTACCGCGCCGCTCGCCTCCCGGCCAATCTGCTTCAGGCTCAGCGTGACTATTTCGGCGCGCACACCTACGAACGGATTGACAAACCGCGCGGCGAGTTCTTCCATACGAACTGGACAGGTCGCGGAGGTGATACTGCCGCTTCGACGTATATCGTCTAAAAGGAGTACATCATGATCAGCCGTTTCGGTGAAGAGCTGTCGATCTCGCGGGATGAGCTGCGCGCGCTGGTTTTCCAAACTCTGGAAAACCAGCCGGTTCCTTTGCGCAGAGTTCTTGTTCTCCCTCCGGATCATACGCGCCTGAATTCTCAGGCGGGGCCGATTACGGCGATCATCTACGGACTGCTGACCGCCAAGGGCGTGAAGGTGGATATCCTTCCAACCCTTGGAACGCACAACGCGATGACGGAGAAACAGCTCCGCATGATGTTCGGCGAGACGATTCCGCTGGACGCGTTTAAGGTGCACGACTGGCGCAACGGCATCGTTCGTAAAGGCGAAGTGCCCGGCAAAATGCTTGCGGAACTTTCCGGCGGCAAAGTGAATTACACGGTTGGCGTCGAAGTGAACAAGATGCTCTTCGACGGCTACGATCTGATTCTTTCCGTTGGTCAGGTTGTGCCGCACGAAGTGGTCGGCATGGCCAACTACACCAAGAATATCGTCGTCGGCGCGGGTGGCTCGGACATTATCAATAAGTCGCACTTTCTCGGCGCGGTCTGCAACATGGAGACGATTCTCGGACAAACCGACACGCCGGTGCGCAGACTGTTCAACTATGCTGTTGATACGTATCTGAGCGATCTGCCGATCACGTATATTCTGACCGTGATGGAGCAGGATTACAGCACCGGCGCAATGCATATGCGCGGATTCTATGCCGGCGATGATGTGCAGGTTTATAACAAAGCCTGCGAGCTGGCGCGTAAAGTGAATATCACACTGCTCGACCGCGAGCCGAAGAAGGTGGTTGTCTATCTCGATCCGCATGAGTTTCAGAGCACATGGCTCGGCAACAAAGCGGTTTACCGCACACGCATGGCGATTGCGGACGACGGGGAATTGATCGTGCTGGCTCCCGCGCTGAAGGAATTCGGTGAAGATCACAAGATCGATGAACTGATCCGCAAGTACGGCTATCGCGGAACGCCCGCCACACTAAAAGCGGTTGAGGAGAACGAGGAATTGCGCAATAACCTTGGCGCGGCCGCCCATTTGATTCACGGTTCGTCGGAAGGACGCTTCAGCATCACCTATTGTCCTGGACCGGATGTGACGCTCGACGAAGTCCGCTCGGTTGGCTTCAACGCCGTTCCGTATGATACAATGGCCGCGCGCTACAATCCGAAAAAACTAAAAGACGGCTTCAACACCATGCCGGACGGAGCAGAAATTTTTTATATCAGCAATCCGGCGCTTGGTCTTTGGGCATATAAAGAAAAATTTGCCAAATAGGGTCATCGAAGGGGAGCAGAAGATGAAAACTACAGATATCGGCATGATTGGATTAGGGGTGATGGGTTCCAATCTCGCCCGCAATATGGTGTCGAAAGGTTTCGCGGTTTCGTGCTACGATTGGAGCGAATCGTTCCGAAAAAACTTTGCCGGTAAATATAAAGAAGGCTTTGTTCATGCGAACGACCTGAAGGAATTCGTCAAGTCGATCGGACGGCCGCGAAAAATCATGATGATGATCACCGCGGGTTCGCCGGTGGATTCCGTGCTCAAGGAACTGGCGCCAATTCTCGATCCCGGAGATGTGGTGATTGATGGCGGCAATTCGGAATGGGAAGACACCGAACGCCGCATTAAATTTTGCGAAGAAAAGGGCTTTCTCTTTGTCGGATGCGGAGTGTCAGGCGGCGAAGAAGGTGCGCTGAACGGCCCGGCGATGATGCCCGGCGGATCGGCTGGCGCGTGGGAATTGATTAAACCGATTTTCGAAGCGATTTCTGCCCGCACACCCGAAGGTGAAGTGTGTGTCGACTGGATTGGTCCCGGCGGTTCCGGACATTTTGTTAAAATGGTTCACAACGGCATCGAGTACGGCGATATGCAGATGATCTGTGAAACCTATCAGGTTTTGCGTGATGGACTCAAGATGTCGAACATCGCCATGTCGGAGGTCTTCGGCCGCTGGAACAAGGGTAAACTGGATTCCTATTTAGTCACGATCACCCGCGATATCCTTGCTTACGAGACCAAAGACGGCGAACAGACGGTCGATATGATTCTCGACACCGCCGGACAGAAGGGGACCGGCAAGTGGACCCTGATGGCGGCGCTCGACGCCGGCGAGCCGCTACCGCTGATCGGTGAGGCGGTTTTTGCCCGCTGTCTCTCCGCACTCAAAGAGGATCGCGAGCAAGCCTCGAAATGGCTGGCCGGCCCCAAGATCGGCATCGATGCGAAACAGGATGATTTTGTTGAAGAGGTGAAGCAGGCGTTGTACGGCTCGAAAATCATTTCCTATGCGCAGGGTTTTCAGCTGATTCAGGCGGTGTCGAAAGAGCAGGGCTGGAATATCGACCTGGCACGGCTGGCCCAACTGTGGCGCGGCGGATGCATCATCCGCTCGACCCTGTTGCGGACGATCAAAGAAGCTTTTTTACGTGATCCCGATCTTTCAAACCTGCTGCTTGATCCGCTTGTGGCGGAAACAGTGAGCGAGGCGCAGGTGCACTGGCGCAATGCCGTGGCGTGCATGACCCGCGCGGGAATCGCATCGCCCGCGATGAGCTCGGCGCTGTCCTACTATGACGGCTTCCGCACGGCGCGCGGTTCGGCCAACCTGCTGCAGGCGCAGCGCGACTATTTCGGCGCGCACACCTACGAACGGATCGATAAGCCGCGCGGCGAGTTCTTCCACACCCAGTGGACTTAATGGTTCTAGGAGATTCCGGCATGAAAAAGTTTATGGATAACGACTTTTTGTTACAGACCCAAACGGCTACTAATCTCTATCACGATCACGCCGCGAAGATGCCGATCTATGACTATCACTGCCATCTCTCCCCAAAAGAGATCGCGGAAGACAAGCGGCAGGACAATCTCGGCGAGGCCTGGCTGGGCGGCGACCACTACAAATGGCGCGCCATGCGCACCAACGGCGTGACCGAGGAGTTTGTAACCGGCAGCGCATCCTGGCGCGAAAAATTCCAGAAGTGGGCCGAGACCGTTCCGCAGACGATTCGCAATCCGCTCTACCACTGGACACATCTGGAGCTTCAGCGCTATTTCGGAATCGACACGCTGCTGAGTCCCGCGACGGCGGATAAAATTTTTGATGCCTGCACCGCCAAACTGCGCACGCCGGAATTTTCCGCCCGCAACCTGATGCTCAAAATGAACGTGAAACTGGTCTGCACTACGGACGATCCGATCGACTCGCTGGAATATCATAAACAGATCAAGGCCAGCGGGTTTGCGGTGAAGGTGTTGCCGACGTTTCGTCCGGATAAGGCCGCAGCCTTTTCCAAGGACTGGAAAAATTATATCCAGACATTGGAAAAAGTTTCCGGAGTGGTGATTAAAGATTTTGCGTCGCTGCTCGAAGCGATTGACCTGCGGCATGAATATTTTCATTCCGTCGGATGCCGCCTGTCCGACCACGGCGTCGCCTATGTGCCGGATGCGGAAGCGTCATCTGCAGAACTGGATGCGATTTTTGCAAAAGCCATGAAAGGTGCTGTTGTTTCGCTGGCAGAGTCCGATGCATTTCAGGCTTCGTTCCTGGTCGCGGTTGGTCAGATGAACCATGCGCGCGGATGGGCGCAACAGTTTCATGTCGGCGTGTTCCGCAACAATAACAGCCGCTTGTTTAAAGAGGTTGGGGCGGATGCCGGGTTTGACTCAATTGCCGATTACCGGCAGGGACCCGGCCTGATTAAACTGCTCGACCGGCTCGACAATTCAAACCAGCTGGCGAAGACCATCCTGTATAACATCAATCCGTGCGACAACGAACTGATGGCCACGATGATTGGAAATTATCAGGACGGATCTTTCCCGGGAAAAATACAGTTCGGTTCCGCCTGGTGGTTCCTCGACCAGAAAGACGGGATGGGAAAGCAGATGAACGCGCTTTCCTCGCTCGGCCTGCTCAGCCGCTTTATCGGCATGCTCACCGACTCACGCAGCTTCCTTTCTTATCCGCGCCATGAATACTTCCGCCGCATTCTCTGTAACTTGATCGGGAATGAAGTCGAAAATGGCGAAATTCCCGCAGACATGGAACTGCTCGGCGAAATGGTCGAAAACATCAGTTTCAACAACGCACAGAACTATTTCAGAATCTGATGCTTTATCGCCGCTTTTCCTACCGGAACACCCCTGGGGGTGTCCCATTGCGTTCCATTTGTTCCGCGTGTCCCGCAAGGAACGCGATCCTTTGTTCTGTGCGTTTTTGGGAATTTGTATCCGCGAAGTCATCGGGCAGGGTTCAACGAGAGTTGGTGGTCATCGGGGGGGCTTCCTTGTTTGAGAGCTTTGAAGGAAACGACCACCAGCTGCTTTTTTCAGCCTAAAGGCGCACTTCCGTGAAGAGCGTTTTTTTTAAGGAATCGCCCGCATCAGTTTGTTTCAATGAGGACTCTATAAAACCCAAGTTCCTGTTCCGTCGAATGGACGGCATACAGGTGTTGCCCTTTTTGCCCGATCATGCGGATACATCCAGGAACCGCCGTGAATGTGCCGGTCATGGTGTCAGAGAAGAGCAACGTATAGTATTTTCCATCGGCGGCGGGCCAATTTACGATGTGGTTATCGAGATTGGAAGGTGAGGCTATCAATTCTACAGAGAACAGACTGGCTGAATTTGTCGGACAGGTGCCGTAAGCAATTTCATCACCGTCAGACATACCGTCATCGTCTGAGTCCGCCTTGTTTGGATTGGTTCCCAGAGAAAGTTCGTTAACATCCGAGAGGCCGTCGTTGTCACTATCCGTGGGGCCGCGCAAGTTATCGATACCGTACGTCATATTTTTGGCGGTTGAAGGATCGTATGTCATCCAACGGATATAAAACTCCTGTCCCGTCTGGATGGAACCCAATGCCGCAGGCAACGGGATGATACCGCCAATATTCCGATGGGAGAGCTTCTGCTGATCCATCTGCGCATCAGTGAGCCAGATTTCATTCATAGTCGCGTTCAGATTAGTTACGGCTCCGTTAAGTTGCGGAAGAAGAACCCAGGTTGTGCCATTGGTTGATATCGATCCGATCAACCGATACGTGTTCGGTTCTTTACCAACGTTGCGAATCCAGCAGCCCTCCATGTCATAATACAGTTCAATTTCTGTTAATTTGTTTCCGGTCTCATTGACGAACCGGGTTGTAAAATACGAGTCTTTCCCGCCGGTTTTACCAATGGCCAGCGCGCGATCAGTACTGACGCCTGCATTGAATCCCTCGGGGACGCGTCCCTCAACGCCGGGGGCTGCGACTGTCAGATTTTGCGCATATTCAGACCCGTCGGCCGTTACGCTCCATAGCAGTTTTCCATCTAGTTTCGGCGCACTTGTTATTGTTTGCATGGAGTCAAACGTTTCTAGCAGGCCGGACTTGTAAGAATACGCCTCAGTCGGCAAAACGGCGGAGGAACTCAGCGAGAGCGCTATCGTAACGAAAACCGTTAAACAAACCGTTTTCATGGTATACCCCCTCCTTCGCGTAGGATTATACCCTACACCGGATGACGCAGTCAACGTTTATTTCATGGAGTTTTTGCTGGATTTTATGGTCATTCAGATAATTCGGTATAGCTGAAAAGGAAACTTTTCAAGTGGGAGAAAACACCACAACACAACCTTTGATTCCTGCGGCTGCAAAGAAATGTTTTTAGGATGAGTTCTCTGGGTTTAGACGTTACTGTCTCGCAATGCACCGGATCGCCAAAGTCGCCGTTGACCTCTCGCTGAACCGGGAGTTTGACTATCTGATTCCCGAACCGCTCCGCCCGCTGGTCGAGATCGGCTCACGGGTTGAAGTGCCGTTCCGGTCGCGCAATGTCACCGGCTTCGTGGTCGGATTCGCGGACAAATCCGCTTTTGACGATCTCAAGCCGATTGGCAAAGTGCTGGGCGAAAAGTCGCTGGTTAACGAAACGGTGATGGAACTGGCGCGCTGGATGTCCGCCTACTATCTCGCTCCCTTTGAAACCTGTGTGCGAGCTGTTCTTCCCGCCGTTGTTCGCAACAAAGAGAGCGGCGGCAAAAAGCAACTGACGGTTTCTTTGACCGGCGCAACTTCGGACAAACCACTGACCGAAGCGCAGCAAAAAGTTTTCCAAACATTGGAAAGTTCCGGCGAAATGCTTTTGTCCGAGCTGACAGAAGCCGCCGGCGTGACAGCCGCGCCGGTGAAAGCGCTGGAGAAGAAGGGGATGGTGACGATTTCTAACGAGTCGGTTTATCGCGATCCGCACGAAGGCGTCGAATTGCTGAAGACCGAACCGCTGCCGCTGATGGAGCAGCAGACCATCGCGCTGAAGCAGATTATCAATGCGATGGACGAGCCGGAGCCGCCGGTGGTTCTGCTCCACGGTGTGACCGGCTCAGGCAAGACGGAGGTTTACCTCCAGGCGATTTCCCATGCGCTGGAACAAGGGCGGGGCGCAATTGTGCTCGTTCCGGAAATTGCACTGACGCCGCAGACCGTCGACCGCTTCCGCTCGCGCTTTGCCGATAAATCGGAGCGGGTGGCCGTTCTGCATAGTTCGCTCTCGGACGGCGAGCGCTACGACGAGTGGCACCGCATCCGCTCCGGCGAGGCGCAGATCGTGGTCGGCGCGCGCTCGGCGCTGTTCGCGCCGGTGCATAACCTCGGCCTGATTGTGGTGGACGAGGAGCACGAGCCGACCTACAAGCAGGACGAAGCGCCGCGCTAC
>JBAWXO010000094.1:0-6966 GCA_037144035.1 Kiritimatiellales bacterium | reverse complement strand
GTAATCCACCCAGTCGGTCCATTTTTTCGTCAGCACGTCGCTGGTGATGATGCCTGCCTTGTCTTTGCTGTATTTCACCAGCTTGCCCTGTTCGCAAACGACCTCGCTCTTACCCTCTTTCAGCTCGGCGGCGATGGACTCGGCCAGCCCTTGCGAGTAATAGACGGAAAAGTCGGTCAGCTCGACGGACAGGGAAAGCTTGTTTTTCTTATCGTAACGCGGCGTCGCCTCGACGTAGGCGACATCGGCGAAACGAACCTGGCCTTTTTCCACGGCGCGGCGGTCGAACACTTCCGGCGGGATGGTTTTCGGGGCGATGTCGATGCCCTTTTTCTTGGCCTCGTCCAGTACGGCGGGGAAAAGCCCCATTTCGAATTCAAAGGCCAGCACATCGACGCGGGAGGCGTTGCGCTTGCGGCATTCGGTGATGACTTCCTCGACGAACAGACGGCCTACCGGCAGATTGATCGGCCCGACGACGACAAGACGACCGGCGTTTTTACCGTGGAAGAATGCTTCGTTTTCCAGCGGCTGGGCTTTGTAGGCACGCAGGATCAGCTCGCGGAACTCCTGTTCCTTCTTCGCCAGCGCATCGGCTTTCTTCTTGCCGGTCAGCCGTCCGGAAATATTCAGATAGGCCTGCCGCTCGTAGCGTCCGAGATTAAGCACCTCGAAGGCACTGAAATTTTTGCCGCCCGCTTTCAGGTCGCGCTGAACCTGAATCAGCCGCTTGCGCGTGGTGTGGATGCCGAATTTTCCCAAGTCCGTCGCGATCCATTTGCGCCCGAGCTTTTCCGCTACCGCCGCCGTCGTGCCGCTGCCGCAGAAGAAATCGACTACGAGGTCGCCTTCGTTGCTACTGGCTGAAATGATTCGTTCGAGCAGTGCTTCAGGCTTTTGGGTTGGATAATCTACCTTCTCTTTCGCTTGTGAGTTTACTGGAAATATATCGTCCCAGATTGTTCCAACTTTCACGCCCTCCATGTCGTCAAGATATTGTTTCTTTTGCGGGATAGATGTTGGCGACGTTTGAACAACGAGTCCCTTTTTATCGAGCTCTAGCATCTTGTCTTTCGATGTTGACCAAGTTTCTAAAAATCCTCTGTATTCGTAGGTTAGATTGGGTCTTTCCCCTTCCATGGATCTTTGAAGAGGAATTAGGGCAAACTGTTTGCCTCGCGGATATTTCCCAGTTCGACGGGATTCTTGCATCTCCGCTTTCGATCGTTTTAAAAACGTACCGTCTTCTTGTTCAAAGTAGCAGTAATAGCGGTCGAATTTGTCTTCATCATAGTCTTTGAATTGCAGATTCCACACGTTCTTATCAGTTTTTCTGTAAGAATAAATGGTGTTATGCTCTAACCCGAAATTGTTAAAACCGGTGCTCTTGGCTCTAGTCTGTTGCCAGATTATTTCGCTCTGAAAATTACTCCCGCCAAATATTTCATCCAACGCTAGTCGGATAATCGAATTCACACGGTAATCACAATGGACGTAGATGCTGCCCTCGGGATGCATCAAGTCACGCATGAGGATGAGGCGTTCATAAAGCATGGCGATGAAGGAATCCGCGCCGCGGCCCCAGGTGTCGCGGTAGGCGATTTGTTCGAGGAGGTTGGGTTCTTTGTGGAAGGTCTCGCCGCCGATCTCGATGTCCATGGAAAAGTCTGCGCCGACGTCGAAGGGTGGGTCAATGTAGATGAGCTTGAGGCCGCCGGCCTCTTCGATCTGGCGGCGGAGCGCGCCGGATTTGAGCGACGAGAGAATCAGCTTGTTGTCGCCCCAGATGAGTTTATTCGTCCAGCCTTTGACCTGCCGCCCGCCCATGCCGAGGCCGAGCATGTCGTCGTCGGCCTTTTCTTTGCGCGGTTCGTCGATGTGTTCCAGGGTTTGGAACGGGAGGATGGCGGTGCAGACCTCGCGGGTCTTGCCGTTCCAGACGAGTTCGACCTCGCGCTTATCCTCGAACAGCAGAAAGCGGTACTTCTCCGGGAGCGGCTTACCCTGCTCAATACATTTGATCAGGTCGCGCTTTTCGGCGTCGGAGAATTCGTAGCGTTCGGTTTCGTGCGGGCGTGCCATAAAAGGTCTCCAATCAAATAGCCGTCAAATAAGAATCGGGCCGATCCAATCCATAAGTCGTTGATAATGAACGCGCTATTTTTACGCGGAAGCCTTTGAACAGGGCTCCAGTCAATAAGCCGTCAATTAAGAACAGGGTGGTAGAATATTCGGTTTTAAACATAACCCTCATGTTGACATTTTTCGGGATATAGATTCTACTATGGATCGCCTGCTACCACTGAAAGTCGTCTCCATGGCGTCGCGGGGTATCCCGCTAGGTGAGTGGTGGGCAAATCTTATTTTTGGCACTGAGCGGATTCTTTTTATTGTCATAATAATTCCTGTTTCCGGCGTAATTCTCTGAATCGTAGAGGTCTACCACCAGCCGGATTTTATCCCTGAGATAGTCATAGTAGCGGGTTTCTCCCTTTTCAAAAACGCGCTGAACCGCCCAGCCCAGATAATCAGCGATGTTAAGCAATGGCTCGCGCACAGGCGTTTGGACATTAAAAACAACCGACCCTTTCAAACTTCCCTCGCCCCATTTCTGAGTCGCCCGGCTCGTCGCTTTGGAGAGCGCGTCTTCCAGCACTTTAGCGCGGGTGCTTGATCCGCGTTCTGCAATATTCAAAACCAGCCGCTGCTCTTTTTTGAGCCGCTGTTTGATCAGGTGAGACAGCACGTCCGCGTAGAATTCGTCGTCCTTTTCATGGTGCTTGGCAAGAAAGAGCTCCGGTATCTTCCGCGACATGACAACCTCAGCTTCGCAGGGAAGGTCTTTCAGATAATGCAGAAACACGGTACGGACATCCGGCGTATCCTTGCTGGCATGAAAATAGAACCCGCCGTTGTCCATCCGCTTCCTGACGCTGGGGATCACGTTCAGCAGGCCGTCTGTTTCAACCTTCTTCTGGAGTTCCAGCACTTCCGCCCTGACTTCGGCCAGCGGACGGTCGATTTTTACGATACCCATGCCAAAGCAAACCGAAACTCCTTCCTTCCCAAGGATCGGTATTTTTCCTTTCCCGAAAAAAGCAGTATCACCGACTTCATCAATAAATCGGTGGGCAATCGGTGCCGGCTTGGGCCGGGATTCATCCGCTTTATCTTTTGGCGTCTGTTTCATGTCTTGTATTCTGTAAATGAGGTTGCCAGATCGGCAAACGTTTTCGGCGTATGTTTCTCGAAACTGTCTTGATCCACAAAGACAAAGTTGTAGAGGGTTCCATTTTCTTCAGCGGCGGTGGCATCGGCGCACCACTGTTTCAGCCGTTCCATTTTTTGCGGCAAGTCCAGTTCTTCGCGCCCTTTGGTTTCAACAATCCAAACCTTGCCGTCCGTCGTGCGCACTATGAAGTCGGGCGTGTAGGTCGAGAGATCGCCGTCGGCTTTGACGTAATCGAATTTGAAGCCGATGGCTAGATAGTTTTTGGCAAAGGCCGCCACGTCCGGCGCAGCTTCCAGAAAGGCGGCAAAGGAGAGTTCCAGTCCGCCGGAGTGAGCCTCGCCGACTGTTTTGGTGAAGATGCACTTTTTTGCCGCAAGGAAAGGCCGGTGTTCTGTACGGAAGGGGCGCATTTCGCGCAGACGGATGCGGTCTTCAATGCGGGTCGTACCAGCGTCCTGAATCGTCAGCGCATTGATTGAGGTCTTGAATGCGTCGTAGAGTATCTTTCCTGCATCTGGTTCGGACAGGTTGCGTAGAACGACAGGGTCTTCGAGGTCAACGGGTGATGAGCTGAATAGGTTTTCACGTACAAAGGTTTTTACCTTCCCGTAAAGCACGTCGTATCCGCCGACCAGTCGCATGTCTTTAAGAAGCTGGCGGGCAAAAAAGGCAATGACGGATCGGTAGTCGGCCGGCCCGGTCCCGTCGAGCTGAATGGTGTGATGAATTTCGGCATCGAGCATGGTTTTAAATACGATCTCCCGTGTCTGTTCCGCTGTAAACGGCTTAAGCGCCAGTCTTTTGTTTCCAAGCGCAGACGGATCGAGATCGTCGAGATTTTTGAATTCGCGCTGGAACCGGCGGGTCAGCTTCGGAATAGGGATGTCCAGCGCATCCATATCCTTCGCCTCGTTGGTCGAGTCCACTTCGACAACCAGCGAATCTTGCCGCACGGCGCCGCCACCCATTGGAACGTGCTCAAAGGTGACGCCTTCAGATTGTATGGATTCAACGAATTCCATGAAGGCCGGTGTGCCCATTACTGAAACGGTTTCCCTCATGTCTGTGCCAAAGTACATCCGGCGCAGGCCGCGCCCAAGGGTTTGTTCCGGCAGGATGTTGGCTGCGGCGACATAGGCGCGCAACCCGACGATGGTGGTTACATTGCGCACATCCCAGCCTTCTTTTAACATGAGGACGGAAACAACGGCTTTAAACGGAGAATTCCATGAATCAATTTCGTTGGCCTGCTTGCGCAGGAGTTCAAGCTCATCCTTATCTTTACCGGTTGGGTTTTCGCCGATTTCACCGTTCTTCTTGGTGTGAATAACCAGCACAGCACCTTGCAGTTCTGGGCAGATTTTCTGGAGATGCTCGCCGACTTCGTCGCAGTTTTTTGTGTCGTCCACCATGACGAAGAGCACGGCTTTTTTTCCCAGCGGTTTGTGTTCGGCGTAGCTCTTGCGCCACTCTTCGACGCCCAACGCGAGATAATCGGTGTATTTTTCTGAAAAGATGGCGCTTTTGCGTTCGTGAAGTTTCGCCCGGCTGGCCGCATCCGGCAGAATGGGATGCTTGACGACGTTCTGATGAATCGCTTCGACCAGCGGATAATCGGAAACCGTTTGGACAAAGATCGCACCGTTGTCGTGTCGCGGTGTGGCGGTGACATCCACTTGAAGTGCAAGGCGCTGGTCTTTTTGAAGCATTTTGTGGTGAATGTCCTGTATGGACTTGAACCACGCCATTTTCGGATTGTGAATATGATGTGCTTCGTCGTTGAACACGGCCAGCTCTTCAACTTCGCGGACGATCTCGCCGAGGTCGGTTTTACTGTCAGTGGTTTTTCCAGATGGCTTTGCGCCGAATGGGGCGAGGAAAAAGTTGCGCAGATCGTCGTCTTCCAGCGACGGATCAACAATGTCGCCGAGAAACACACGGTGAATGTTTGTGAGAAAGATATTGCCCGTGTCGCGAAGCACGCGCACATCGTCTTGAATATGCAAAGTCACCTGAAAGTCATCGCGCCAATTCTGTCCGTTGTGTCCGTTTTCCGGCAGAATCGGGTCATTAAAAAAGATGCGTAGCCCGTCAAAGTCTGCGCGTAACCGATCCAAAACGATAATGTTAGGGGCAATGACAAGGAAGTTCCTTGAAAGCGCAGAATCCGCTTCGTACAGCTTATGAAAAAAGCTCCAAGCAATCAGCAAGGACAGCACCTTTGTTTTTCCTGCACCCGTTGCCATTTTCAGGGCATAGCGTGGCCAGTCCTCGGAAAACATACCGGACGAAACGGCCCCGGATGCGTCAAAACGAAGCAGGTCAAACTTGTCCCGCGCCTGCCGGACATCGTGCAGCCAAATGACGGTTTCAACGGCCTCGCGCTGGGCAAAGTAGTAGAGAAACGGCGAGAGCGTTCCGTCAGCGTTTTCGATCAGATGCTCCGTCTCAAACCACCAGCGCAATAAGGAGACTGAAGTTGCCGAGGCACCGGGGTAACCCTCATTCCGCCATTCATAAACTTCCTGCCGGACTTTTGCCACCAGCGGCGGGATCAATTTTTCGTAGGCTGTGCTGCGAAGCACCTCGTCAGCAGGAAACCATCGTTGACTGGGAATCAGTGGCGCATAGGGCGAGGTCGGAAACTCTGGGTGAAGAGCCATGGTGTATTCCTTATGACGGTATAAATTCCGTTTGAGACTAATTATCTATCTCTTGTGCGTCAACCAAAAGGCCTTGCTCGATAGACTTTGAAAGTAGTAGCCCTGTGCGAAAAACGAGCGGTTTCGTCGCCGGGGTGCCGGGACCCTTAAATCTTGATACTTTACGTCCGCGCCCGTGGTAGATTTTCTATTACATGGTTTAGTCGCGTCCCGTATTCGGCTCATTGCGACCGAAAGTCGGCGGCCTACAGCCGGCTGACTCGTCCCTCCCGTTTGATTTATCAAAATTGGCGTAGAAAAATTTTATTTTTTTTAACGCCGCAGGGATGTTTGCGTTAATCACTTCATAGTCAACAAGCTATAAGTATTTTAGCGTGCAATGTGTCATGCGGCTCTGGCGCGTCCATTTTATTTTCCCCTTAATCTGGAATAGAAAACGAGGGTTCCCGTTGTCAATTTCCTTAGTAAGCAACAAGACGGACTGATTTTCACTCACAACCTGTTTTTGGCTCCGGTGCGTCTGTTTGATTTTTCCCCTTTAGGTAGGAATCCCCAATTGCAACCTAACCTAAGGAGTCGGAAATCATGCTACACGCCATCAAAAACCTTGCGTCGAACAAAGCCAAACTATGCGAGCCCTGGGAAACAACAACAATGGCCCCGCCCAAGTCCGAGTGGGCGGCTCCCGATCTGGATCATTGCTTCTATTCCGGCTTCGAGGGTTTGATTTCCGGGATGCGCATCGTCAAAAGCAACCCCGCCGTACGCCTGCACTGGATCGTTGCAGACTACGATGCTCAAATTGACCAGCACACCTTCGACCGCGTACTGGATCATTGTAACGAGTTTTATCCGCAGTACATTTGCCGAACCATTTCCGGGGGTGTCCGGCTGCTTTGGCGGCTGGAAAAACCGTTCCTGCTCCATAGCAACGACCTGACGATCCGACTCATGCAGCATGTTTGCAAAAAGTTGGGGCTTCCTAACATCATGGTCGGGCTGGACACCCCCGCCCTTAAAAACCCCTGCCAGTACTACGAAGCCGGAACCGGCTGGAAAAAAATATCTTCC
>JBAWXO010000093.1:0-6986 GCA_037144035.1 Kiritimatiellales bacterium | reverse complement strand
TCATCGAGTGTTTCATAGACTCGGTTTGCGTAGGCCACGGCAACCTGATCCCAGATCCGGGCAATCTGTTCGGTTGTGTATTCGCCCATAAAGCCCATGCGAATGGCTTGTAGCTTACGGCTTCGTTTCGGATCGTTTTCTTTTCTGAATGCATCCCGCACCTGTTGGTGCGTTCCCGGCCCTGTAATCTTAAGTTTTGGTCTCATGCGGAAATCATAGCAAAGTACAACCAGTATTTATACCGATATCTATATGAAAGTGGTATTATTTCGGCATTTCGGCACCACGGGTGGCGGCGGCTTTGGAGGAAACCTCGCGAGCCTGTTCGATCGGAGTCTTGATCCGGCTGACAAGGTTGGTGGCAACTTTGGTGGAGACAGCGGGGGCTCGTTCGGTCGAAGATTGGTTACGGCCGACGGGGTTGGCGGGAGCTTACTCCGTCATCTCGTCTGTTTTGGAGCAGCCGGAAAGAATAAGCCCGACCACGAAAAGCCATGCTGTTTTTTTCATCTGTTCCTCCTTTAGAATCCGTTCTCGCAACTCAGCCGACGGCTACTCGAGGATGCCGAATTCCTCATGGTCGTCATAGGCCATCTGAGTGGTGCCTGTGATTTTGATCAGAGTGCCGGCCAAAAGACCGCATCCGAGAGCCAGCGCAACAGTTACGGCGATGCCGATCAGCTGGGCCGAGGCCACGCCGGGCACCACGAGAATCGCAATCAGACCACCTAGCAGTCCGGGCATTCCGTGCAGATTATGGACACCGCAGGTGTCGACAATTTTGAGCCGTTTTTCCAATGCCGGCTGAACAAAGACATAACCGAGGACACAAATCGTTCCGGCCAGCAGCCCGATAGCGAACGCAACTCCCGGAGCCACGAGATTGCACGTCGCGCCGATCGCCACACCGCCGGCCAGCGCCGCATTTGCCATATCGCCGAACGACGTTTTTCCTTTGCGCAGCAGCGTGCTCAACAAATAAGTGCTGATCGTGGCGCCCGACAGAGAGAGCACGGTGTTCATCACTGTGCGCGGCATTTCATCCGGCGAGACGATGGCGCTACAGAAACTGGGCCAAAACAGCCATAACACCATGGAGCCGAGCATGGCAAAGCGGTCCGAGGTGGCATCCACCGTGACCGTCTGCCGGCGTTGCGCCGCCGTGGTCACAACCAACGTCATGCCGAGGCCGAAATAGGCGCCGAAGGCGTGGATGATGATCGATCCGGCCGTATCCACAAATCCGCGCGTCACGCCCAGCCCGCCGTCCAGCACCATCCATTCATTCAGCAGATAGGCCGGAACCAACAGGAGTGCCAGCAGCGCATACTGAAAAACCCGCAGACGTCCGAGCACCGCGCCCATGGCAATCAAGGCGGAGGCCACGGCGAATTCCGCGTAAAGCAGTGCTTTAATTGTACTCGGGGCAATCGGCTCGCCGCAAAGAATTCCGGCGGCGCGTAAAAACACATAGAGAGGAATCCCGACAGCCACGACCAGATAGGTGCCGGTTGTGGCGCTGTATCCGTATTTCCGGACGAACACCATGAGAAAACCAAAGCCCACCAGCAGCATCGCCAGAATGTGAATGGCAAAGTTGTACTGTGCCACCTGCTGTACTCTATCGACAGCAGAAGCGGGACAGCATTCGCCGGCCCAGGCGCTCGAACACAACAGGCACAAGCTGGCAACAACAGGCAATATGCGGCAAAATTTATTTATCATCGGGGTTCTCCGTTTTTTGTTTAAAATTGGACGGGCGATTCTTATGTATGACAGGGTTTTGTCAAAATAAAACGCCACGGCATCTCACGGAAGTGCGTCTTTAGGCTAAAAAAGCAACTGGGTGTCGTTTCCTTCAACAAAGCTCTCAGGCAAGGGAGGAAACCCGATGACAACCAGCCCGTTGTGCCATACCCAATGAATTTGCGGATACAAATACCCAAAGACGCACCGACCGAACGATCACGTTCCTTGCGGAACAAATGGAACACAACGGGACACCCCCCTGGGGGTGTCCCGCTAGAAAAAGCGGCGATACGAGGAGCCTTTATCGCTGCACTTCAGAGTGCTACGCACAATTTCCAACTGGAGGAGGTAACCGTTGTTATACCAAGTTCGCTGATCTTCGGTACTGGCGCGGCCACCGTTCGCACCCACAGTGAAGATCGATTTTACGTAGCCGCGCACGCCCCCCCAAAGCCTTCGGTGGAAGGGAATAGGGTTCGCAGCAAACAATCAAATTTCAAAGAACAACATCCTTCGACAGGAGGCCTCTTACTATAAGGGGGGGGATCAACCGGCGGACGGGAACAGAAAAATATCTTCATTTGAAGCCCTATGACCTAGCGAATCGATCCACCCGGAAGATGCTCGAAAAACGCACTTCCGTGAAGAGGCCAAAAGGCATGGAAACCACTGGGAAAAGCCGTTGCACTGAACGGGGGCATCACGCATAATGCCGCCCTTATGAAAAAATTCATTCTGCTCATCGCTTTGGCAGCCCCGGCACTTTTCGCACAGACCAATGATGTGCCGATGGCAGCGGTCACAAACGGCCCGCTGATCACCGCCATTGACGGCTATGCGGCGCGTGTCGACAGCACCATCATCACTTACGGCGAAGTCCGCGAAAGCGTTGCACCTTACATCCAGCAAATCACGCGCAAATATAAAGGCAGGGAGCTTGCCGAGCGCATGCAGGCCGCCTATATCGACGGGCGCGACGCGCTCATTGAGGAAGCCCTGCTTAAAGCTGAAACCAAAGCGCGCGGACTTTCACTCCCCGACAAGGTTGTCGACGAGGAAGTCGACCGGATGATCCGCGAACGGTTCAGCAACGACCGCGCCCTGCTCTCCCGCGCTCTGACTGCCCGCCGGATGACCTTTGACGAATGGAAACAGGAAGTCCGTGATCAGGTTACCCTCCGCATTTTTTACAGCCAGGAGATTACCCGGCGCGCCAGCGTGCCGGCGCCGGCGGTGCGCGATGAATACGAGCGCACCAAAGAACAGTATTTCACCCCCTTTAAAGTTAAATACCGCTTCGTTCTCATCAGCAAAGGAAAAACTGAAGAGGATCTCGCCGCAAAACGGAAACTGGCGGAAGACACCTTGCGGAAACTGAGCGAAGGCGCCGACTTTAATGCCCTCGCCAAAGATGTTTCCGAAGGCGACCTGGCAGTCAGTCCGTGGCGTGAGCCCAAAGATGTGCGCGAAGAACTCCGGCCAGCCCTGCTGAAAACACCGGCCGGACAAATCAGCGGCCTCATCGAAGCTCCCGGCGAATTCTACATCATCAAAGTCGACGAGCGCCGTGAAGAGAGCTATACGCCATTCGAACAAGTGCAGAAAAATATCGAGACCAAACTGCTGGCCGCCGAAAGAGACCGCCTGCACACCGCGCTGATCAAAACCATCGCCGCGAAACATTTTGTTGAACGGTATTGAGTCGTCTCATGAGCATCCGTATCGGCATAACCTGCGGTGACGTCAACGGCATCGGCCCCGAAGTCGCCCTCAAAGCCGTTTCCAAAGGCTGGAAAAAAGAGGTCGAGTTTACTTTCATCGGACCGGATCCCGTCGACGGATGTTCCGCTCATTGGAAAATTCCATTCAACGGAAAGATCACGCAGGGGAACATCACCGCCGAAGCATCGAAGACCGCCGTCGGCGCTATTGAGCGCGCCGTGCGCGGCTGTCTCGCCGGCGAACTCGATGCGATGGTCACCGCACCGATTTGTAAAGAAGGCCTTAAGCTCGCGGGTGTCGCCTATCCGGGACACACCGAAATGATTGCTGGACTGACCGGCATCAAACGCTACGGCATGATGCTGATGGGCAGAGGCCTGCGCGTGACGCTGGCCACACGCCATCTGCCGTTGCGCGCCGTCGCCGCTGCGCTCACCAAAGAAAATGTTCTCGAAGCGATTGAGCTGACCGGCGAAGCGCTGAAGTGGTTTGGGTTGGCCGATGGCCGCATCGGTGTCTGCGGGCTCAACCCGCATGCGGGCGACGGCGGTGCGCTCGGAGACGAAGAAATAAAAATTATCGCGCCAGCGATTAAAGCGGCATGCGCCAAAGGGTTCAACGCGGTCGGTCCGGTTCCGGCCGATGTGATTTTTTTTCAGACCTTGGAAAAACAGTACGATGCTGTCGTGGCGATGTATCACGATCAAGGACTCGGCCCGCTCAAAATGCATGCTTTTGACTGCGGAGTGAATCTGACGCTCGGCCTGCCGATTGTACGCACCTCGCCGGATCATGGCACCGCTTTCAATATCGCGGGCAAAGGTATTGCCAAGCCAGACAGCATGATCGCCGCCATCGAAACCGCGATTCAGCTCGCCGGAGTTTCCAATCCTTGGAAAAAATAGGAAGAAAAGTTCCGATGATTGGAAAACTCACCAGCCCCTCGATCATCAAAGCGCTGCTTGATTCGCTTGATCACCGCCCGAACAAGGGCCTCGGGCAGAATTATCTGATTGATTCCAATATTCTCGGCATCATCGTGGCGGCGGCGGAAATTTCCCCGACCGATCAACTGCTCGAAGTCGGCCCCGGCCTCGGCGCGCTGACGCAGGTGCTGCTGACAACCGGTGCCAAACTGATTGCGGTTGAAAAAGACCAGACGATGGTCGCGCATTTACGAAACCATTTCGCCGAGTTGGAACTTTTGGAAGCCGACGTACTCGACGTGAATCTGAATGAGCTGTTCGCGGGCGGCATCAATAAGATTGTGGCGAACCTGCCCTATTCTGCAGGGAGCCGCTTCATCGTCAACGCACTCGAAGCCGCGCCGCTTCCGGAAAAAATGGTTTTTATGGTGCAAAGGGAAGTGGCCGACCGCCTGACCGCGCAGCCGGGCAGCAAAACCTTCGGGCCGCTGGCGATCTGGTCGCAACTGAACTATGTCGTGAAGAATATCAAGAATGTGAGCCCGACCTGTTTTATGCCCGCGCCGAAAGTGTGGTCGGCGGTGGTTCGGTTTAAAAAACGCGCCGCCCCGCTGGCCGAAGTTCAGGATTACGAGCGTTTTAAGAAATTGATTAAGCTCTGCTTCACGCAGCGCCGCAAACAGATCGGCTCCAATCTCCGGAAGAATGCGCCGGAGTTTTTCCAGTGTTTGGAAAAGTGCGACATTGATCTGGCGGCGAGGCCGGAACAGATTTCAATCGAAAAGTGGGTCGCGCTGGCTAACGCGGCTGACAGCATTTGAAGCGCCCGGAGTTGAACTGCACATGGCAGACCGGAGGGCGGCTGAAGCGCGCGCGGAAGTAAAGCTTCCAAACCATGATGAGCGCTTCGAAAATAATGTTCTTCGACATTTTTGAGGCCCCAGAGCGGCGTTCTTCAAAAACAATCGGCACTTCCACAATCCGGCAGCCGATTCGCCATGCCATGTGCGTCATCTCAACCTGGAAGGAATAGCCGCTGGATTCGATTTTATCGAGCGGGATAGCTTCCAGCACACAGCGACGGAAACACTTAAACCCGCCGGTTGGATCAGTAAACGGCATTCCGGTAACCAGTTTGACATAAACGCCCGCGCCGCGGCTCAGGAAAAGTCTGCGTAATGGCCAGTTGATGACGCGAACACCATTCAAGTAGCGTGAGCCGAGAACAAGCCCCGCGTCTTTAGCGGCGGCGTGCAGCTTCGGAACGTCGGCGGGGTTATGAGAAAAGTCGGCATCCATCTCGCAAATGAATTCGTATTGGCGCTCCAGCGCCCATTTGAAGCCGGCGATATAAGCTCGGCCTAGACCGTTTTTCTCGGCGCGGTGCAAAACTTTCACACGTTCATCGGCGGCGGCCATCTCGTCGGCAATGGCTCCGGTGCCATCTGGAGAGTTATCATCGACAAAAAGAACGTCCACGCCGGGAGAGCTGACAAAAACAGCTGCGGCAATAGCGCGGATATTTTCGCGCTCGTTGTACGTCGGTATAATAATCAAAGTGTCATTCACGATGCCAAGGAGCCTATTTGAAAAGACGCCCCCGACGCAAGCCGAAGCCGGGTTAATATTGCGTTTGCCCGAGGCTTCGCCGATCTTGTCGCGCTTTCAGCTTCCCGACGCCCTTCGGGGTCGGGACAGGCAGTCTGGCAGCCCCGACACTCGTCCATGGCGATGCGGTCGGGATTGGAGGGAACTTATGTGCTGGGTTTATATTCTGTACAGCAAAGGGCTTGATAAATATTACATCGGTCAAACAAGTGGAATTTCAAATCGCACACCATCTCACCTCAATAAAAAAACTTACAAATCCAAAGCCGGCGACTGGGAACTGGTGTTTGCACAAGAAACGGAGGATCGGCCTGAGGCGCTCACGTTGGGGGGGGGAATTAAACACGCCAAAAGTCTAAAAAGTATCTTGCGCTACATTAACAATCCCCGTAATAAAGCGGCTCTATTTTTACACAACGGGGAGTAGCTCAGTCTGGTAGAGCGCTTGGTTTGGGACCAAGAAGTCGCAGGTTCGAATCCTGTTTCCCCGACCACTTCCGCTTAAGGAAACACCACTCTGGTTTTCAACCAGCGTTCACAGAGTTCAGGCCAGTGAGATACCGGCTTGTCTGAAGGGCGCAATCCAAAGCCATGCCCCCCGTCAGGGAAAAGGTGCAGCTCAACCGGCACATGCTGCGCTTTCAACGCCAGTGCATACGCGATACTGCTGTTCACATACGCCCGGTCATCCTGCGTTTGAACGATAAACGCCGAAGGTGTATCTGCGGCAACCGCCATTCCGTCCGGCAAATGATATGTTTCGTCTCCCAGATAGGCCGGATAAATGAGGATCGTAAAATCCGGACGGCAGCTCATCAGATCAGCCGCATCAACCGGCGCATAGGCCGGAACGGTATAAGAAGTACTCAGACGTGCGGCAAGATGCCCTCCGGCTGAAAATCCAATAACACCGAGCCGGTTCGGATCTATACCCCATTCTTTATTTTTCGCCCGGATCAGGCGCATAGCGCGCTGTACGTC
>JBAWXO010000092.1:0-7048 GCA_037144035.1 Kiritimatiellales bacterium | reverse complement strand
CAGAACACCTGCCCTTATTTCCGATTAGGGCACCGGACAGGTGCCCTAATCGGAAGTCGTTGCACTGTGAGGAAAAAGAAAAGGAAGAATTGATGAGCACAAAAAAGACACTTGAGAAAACCTGGATTACCACACTTCCGAAGATCGGAATTCGCCCCACCATTGACGGCCGCTACGGCGGCGTGCGCGAGTCGCTTGAAGACCAAGTGATGAATATGGCCAAGAGCGCCGCCAAGCTGATTAGCGCGTCGCTGAAATATCCGAACGGCGAGCCGGTTCAGTGTGTGATTGCCGACTCCTGCATCGGGGGTGTCGCTGAAGCCGCCGCCTGTGCTGAAAAATTTGACCGCGAGAACGTCGGCGTTTCGCTGACGGTGACGCCGTGCTGGTGCTACGGCTCGGAAACCATGGACATGGATCCAATGCGGCCGAAAGCCGTCTGGGGGTTTAACGGCACCGAGCGTCCCGGCGCGGTTTACCTTGCGGCCGTGCTGGCTGGCCACACCCAGAAAGGTCTCCCAGCCTTTGGAATCTACGGGCGCGATGTACAGGATGCCGGCGACACATCCATCCCCGCCAACGTGTCTGAAAAAATCCTGCGCTTTGCTAAGGCCGGTCTGGCTGTGGCGATGATGAAAGGGAAGTCCTACCTCTCGATGGGCGGCTGCTCGATGGGTATTGCCGGTTCCATCGTCGATCAGAATTTCTTCGAAGAATATCTCGGCATGCGTGTCGAGGCGATTGATCTGACTGAATTCACCCGCCGCATGCGCGACGGCATCTACGATAAGGCCGAATACGAAAAAGCCATTGCCTGGGTGAAGGAAAACTGCACAGAAGGCCACGACCCCAATAAGGCAAAAACCCGCCGCTCGCGAAAACAGCTCAACAAGGAGTGGGAAGAGTCCGTCAAGATGGCTCTTATCACCCGCGACCTGATGGTCGGCAATGACAAGCTGGCCAAGGCGGGATATCCCGAAGAGGCGCGTGGCCATAACGCGATTCTTTCCGGCTTTCAGGGTCAGCGCAACTGGACCGACTGCTCACCCAACGGCGACTTCCTCGAAGCGATCTCCAACAGCTCCTTCGACTGGAGCGGCATTCGTATGCCGCGCCTCGTGGCGACGGAGAACGACAGCCTCAACGGCGTACCGATGCTCTTCAGCTATCTGCTCACCAATACGGCACAGGTCTTCGCTGATGTGCGTACCTACTGGAGTCCGGAAGCCATTGAACGCGTTACGGGATACAAAGTGGACGGTACCGCCGCAGGCGGACTGATTCACCTCATCAATTCCGGTTCCGCCGCACTCGACGGCAGCGGACAGCAGTCCAAAGACGGACAGCCTGCGATGAAACCGTTCTGGGAAATCACGGCTAAGGAAAAGAACGCCTGTCTGAAAGCGACCTCCTGGCATCCCTCGGTCACCGAATATTTCCCGGGCGGCGGCTGGTCTTCCAAGTTCGTCACCAAGGGCGGTATGCCGATCACCATGAGTCGCGTCAACATCGTCAAAGGGCTCGGACCGGTTCTGCAGATCGCGGAAGGCTGGACGGTGGAACTGCCTGAGAAGGTTCATGCCAAGCTGGACAACCGTACCAACAACACCTGGCCGACCACCTGGTTCGCGCCGCGCATCACCGGGAAAGGCGCCTTCACGGACGTCTACGAAGTGATGGCCAAGTGGGGCGCTAACCACGGCGCGTTCAGCTATGGACACATCGGCGCCGACCTGATCACGCTGGCGGCCATGCTGCGCATTCCAGTCTTCATGCACAACGTCGAAGCAGACGACGTCTATCGTCCAAGCGCATGGAGTTCATTCGGAACCGAAGGGCTTGAAGGGGCGGACTTCCGCGCCTGCCAGACCTACGGTCCGGTTTATGGTTAAACGACCAACCGGATCGCAGCGTTTGTTGCGATCCGGTTCTGTTTGTTTTTGCTAGGCCAAAAGTTTGCGTACTTCACGGAAAGCGGGGTGAGCGGCGTCGCGCAGCCACTCGAACAGGGCCATTTCTGTAGTGAGGATCTCTGCTCCGTGATGACGCATGCGTTCTATGGCCAAATGCCTGCTGTCTGGACTGCGCGACGAGACGGCATCGGCAATCAGGAAAATATCAAGGCCTTGAGTTAGCAATTCCAGTGCGGTTTGAGTCACGCAGATATGCGCTTCGATCCCGCAAAGCACGATTTGCTTTTTCCCGCTCGATTTCAGCGCCTCAACAAACTTTGGCTCGCCGCAACAGCTGAATGAGCTTTTGGTGATAAGGGGCTCTTCTGCGAGCGGATCAGCAATCTCTTTGCGGGTGGAGCCCAGCTTGTCCGGCAGTTGTTCTGTTACGAGCATGGGGATGCCGAGCA
Organism: Kiritimatiellales bacterium; assembly: GCA_037144035.1. Taxonomy (GTDB): domain Bacteria; phylum Verrucomicrobiota; class Kiritimatiellia; order Kiritimatiellales; family Tichowtungiaceae; genus Tichowtungia. The sequence goes on along the minus strand of JBAWXO010000092.1, from coordinate 4,686 downwards.
GTTTGGCAGACTTGGCGAGACGGCAGATGTTTTCGAACAGTTTTTCGCGGTCACACATGGCCTCTGCCAGCTTTCCCTGCACATCAATGACCACCAATAAGCTATCTTTCGCTGTAAGCATCGAAGTTCCTCCATCAAGTTGCCAAACCATAGGCCACGAAGTGACAAGCCGCAATAAAAAGCAAAAAACAACTTGAAAAAAAGCATAAGGAAGCATACAAGAAAGCATATAGATAGTAATTGCAAAGTAAACGGAAGAGGGGATGATAATGGGTAAAACCTTTTCGGAGCGTAAAGAACTGATTCTTGAGGCGCTGGCTGAAGACAGCAGTGTCAGTGTTGCCGACCTCGCAAAGCGGATGGGTGTCAGTGTGGTAACCGTGCGCACCGATCTTGCCGTGTTGGAGGAGGAGGGTGTCTTGGTTCGTACGCACGGCGGTGCGATGCCCGCATTTCATCCGCAAATTCTGGTGCGGATGCGTCAGGACAAAGACTGCAAGTCAGCCATTGCCAAAGCGGCGGCGGAAAAAATTCAGGATGGCGAGACCGTTATTATTTCCGCCGGCACCACCACGGCGCTGATTGCCAAATATCTGCTGGGCCGTCGCAATGTGCATATTGTAACCAATAACACACTGTTGTTGACCTATGCCCGCATGAACCCCCAGTTGCGCGTGACGCTCGTTGGCGGAGAGTTCCGACCTTCGGAAGAGGGGCTCGTCGGCCCCATGGCGTTGCAGGCGCTGGACACATTCCATGTTTCCAAAGCGTTTATTGGCATTGATGGCGCATCGGTTAAACAGGGTTTTACCGCGAACTCCGTCGAGAGTGCCGATCTGGTGCGTAAAATGGCCGATCAGGCCGATCAGGTTTTTGCTATTTCCGATTCAAGCAAGTTTGGCAAGCCGGGCTTCGCCCGCATTTTGCAGTTTAACGGGGTAGATGCGCTGGTGACAGATAAAGAGTTGAAAAAAGAGTTTGAGGACAAGTTGACCGAAGCCGACGTGCGTATTGTGAAGGCGTAGGTTCATTAAAGGAGAAATCATGGCCGCAGAAGTTTTAATGCCCCGGCAGGGTCAGTCCGTTGAATCCTGCATTATCGTCGGCTGGAAAGTGAAAGAAGGAGACACTGTCAAAGCCGGTCAGCCGCTTTGCGAGGTGGAGACCGACAAAGCCACGTTTGAAGTTGAGGCTCCCGCCGCCGGTGCCGTGCTCGGAATTTTCTATGCGGACGGCGCCGACGTGCCCGTTCTGAAAGTCATCGCCGCTATCGGCGAGCCGGGCGAAGACATTTCCGCTTTTCGTCCAAAGGACGAAGCGGAAACGAAATCTGAAACCGAAAATCTGAAACCTGAAATAAAGACGATTGTTCCGGAAGCGGCTGTTTCAGCTTTTAAGTTTCAGGTTTCAGACTCTTCTTCCGGTATTTCTCCCCGCGCCCGCAATTTGGCGGCAGCCAAAGGTCTGGAGGCTTCTACACTCGCCGGTTCCGGCCCCGAAGGCCGCGTGATTGAGCGCGATGTGAAGGCCGCGCTCGAAGGAAAGGCTCCGCTTTCTCCCGCCGCCAAGGCGAAAATTGCCGCCATCGGCAGTGGTATCGGCGGCCGAGTTCTTGCGGCCGATATTCAGGCTCCGTCCGCCACGCCTGCGCCAGCGTTGCCAGAAGTTACTTACAGCGTCGAACAGATGGGCGCACTGAAAGAAATTACGGTCAAAGGCGTGCGGAAACTTGTTGCCGCCCGGATGCTCTCCTCGATGCAGACGACTGCGCAACTCACGATGCACACCTCGGCTGATGCGCGCGCCGTTCTGGCTGCCCGCAAAAAATTTAAGGACTCGGCGGACAAAGGAGGAATTACCATCAACGACCTTGTTCTCTATGCGGTTGCGCAGACTCTCGTTAAGTTTCAGGAACTCAACGCCTACTGGCTCGGCGACAAGTTGGTGCAGTTCGAAAATGTCCACCTCGGCTTTGCGGTGGATACACCGCGCGGCCTGATGGTGCCGGTGATCCGCTTTGCCAACAAACTTTCGCTCGATGAGATTTCTGCCGAGGCCAAGCGGCTCGGCGCGACTTGCATCAAGGGTTCGATTGCTCCCGGCGCGCTCAAGGGCGGCACATTCACCGTCACCAACCTCGGCGCGGCTGGAATTGAAATGTTCACGCCGGTGCTCAACGCGCCGGAAGTCGGCATTCTCGGCATTTGTTCGGTGCAACCGAAGCCGGTGATGAAGAAAGATGGCGGTGTGGAGTTTATTCCGCATATGGGACTTTCGATCACCTTCAACCACTGCGCGACCGACGGCGCGCCGGCGGGACGTTTTCTTGCCGCGATGCGCGAAACACTGGCGAATCTTAACTTCTAACGGAGCTGATCATGTACGATATCATTATCATCGGTGCGGGACCCGGAGGCTATGTGATGGCTGAACGGGCAGGGCATCTCGGAAAAAAAGTTCTGCTGGTCGAAAAAGAGTATCTCGGCGGCGTCTGTCTGAACTGCGGCTGTATTCCCACGAAGACACTGCTTAACTCGGCTAAATATTATGTCCACGCTAAAGAAGCTCCGGAATTTGGCGTGACCACCGGCGAGGTGAAGTTCGATCTCACCAAAGCAATGGCGTGGAAAACCGAAGTGATTGAAACTTTACGTGCCGGTATCGGCTTCATGATGAAGAAGAGCAAGGTCACGGTGGTAAACGGCATCGCGAAGTTTCTTGGCTCGCACAAGGTGCAGGTTGGCACCGAAGTTTATGAAGGCACGGATGTGGTGATCGCTACCGGTTCGTCACCGTTTGTTCCGCCGATTCCCGGTGCGAAACAGCCGCACGTGATGACCAGCACCGAAATTCTAAGCATAGATAAAATGCCGGCGACACTGACGGTGATCGGTGGCGGCGTGATCGGCATTGAGTTTGCCAGCTTCTTCAGCAGTCTTGGCGTCAAAGTGGACGTCATCGAAATGCTCGACGAAATTATTCCTTTCATGGATCGCACTCAGGCCAAGGATTTCCGCAAGGCGCTCAAAGGCAAAGTGGAGTTCAACCTCGGATGCAAGGTCACGGCAATTGACGGCCATACCGTCAAGTACACGACCAAAGCGGGCGAAGAAAAATCGGTTCAGGCGGATATCGTGCTGATGTCGGTCGGTCGCGTTCCAAACCTAGGAAATCTAGGTTTCGAGGAAGCCGGACTCGACTTTGACCGTCGCGGCATCAAGGTGGACGAACAGCAGCGCACCAACCTGCCGAATGTTTACGCCATCGGCGACGTCACCGGCCTTTCTCAGTTGGCACACTCGGCAACCCGCATGGGTGAAGTGGCGCTTAACGCGATCTGCGGTCAGCGCGACCGTTTCCGTATGAACGCTATTCCGTGGGCCGTTTATTCTATGCCTGAAGTCGCTGGTTGCGGTTTCACTGAAGAACAGGCGCAGGCGGCCGGTCACAAGGTTCAAACTGCTTCATTGCCACTGACGATGAGCGGACGCTTCCTCGCCGAGAACGGCAAGCGCGGCCCCGGCTCCGTCAAAGTCATCAAAGATGCCGACACCGATGTGCTACTCGGTGTTCACATGGTCGGTGCTGGTGTTTCTGAAATGATTTACGGCGCAGCGGTAATGATTGAAGCCGAGTTGCGGGTGAAGGATATCCGCGACATTGTTTTTCCGCATCCGACGGTCGGCGAAGTGATCCGCGACACCATGTTCCAATTTTAAACCCAAGAGGAGATTCCATGCCTAAGATTCAAAATATCTGTCCCAAAGAAGTCCGCAAGGCGGGCGAAATTACCTTCAAGCCGATTTCGGTCAACCAGTATAAGCCGGACTACAAAAAGGAAGTGAAGAAATACGGCGTCGAGCGCCTCAAGAAGATGTACTACGACATGCTGGTCGTCCGCGAATTCGAAACCATGCTCAACCAGATCAAGGTGCAAGGTTCCTATTCGGGTATCGAATACAACCATCCCGGCCCGGCGCATCTTTCGATCGGTCAGGAAGCCGCCGCTGTTGGACAAGCTGTGCATCTCACCACCGAAGACTACATCTTCGGCTCACACCGCTCGCACGGCGAAATTCTCGCCAAGTGCCTTTCGGCTGTTTACCAGCTCGACGACGCGCAGCTTACCAAAATCATGGACGAGTTTTTCGGCGGCGCCACGGTCAAGCCGGTGAAAGACGGCTCGCAGAAAAGCGTCAAAGAGCTCGCCGAGGATTTCGTGCTTTACGGAACACTGGCGGAAATTTTTGCCCGGCAGACCGGTTTCAATAAAGGTCTCGGCGGTTCAATGCACGCATTTTTCATCCCGTTCGGTTCCATGCCGAACAACGCGCTGGTCGGCGGGTCCGGCGATATTTCTGTCGGATCGGCGCTCTTCAAGCTGATCAACCGCAAGCCTGGCATCGTCATCGCCAACATTGGTGACGCGTCGCTCGGTTGCGGCCCGGTCTGGGAAGGTTTCTGGATGGCCGCGATGGACCAGTACCGCACACTGTGGGACAAGAGCTTCGGCGCGCCGCCGGTGCTGTTCAATATCATGAACAACCACTACGGAATGGGCGGACAGACCGCTGGCGAAACGATGGGCTACGGCATGGTTGCGCGGATCGGTGCCGGTATTAATCCGGAACAGATGCACGCTGAACGCGTGGACGGCTACAATCCGCTGGCCGTTGCCGATGCATC
>JBAWXO010000091.1:0-7104 GCA_037144035.1 Kiritimatiellales bacterium | reverse complement strand
CATGAATCATCCCGGCGAAATTGATTCGCTGGCCAGCCTGCTCAAACCCGACTGGGCGGTTATTACAGACGTTGGAAAAGCGCATATCGAGTTTTTCCAAGGTCTGAAAACGACCCATCTGACGGCCCATTACGGTGAGCACGTTGTCAGAAATATGCTGAAGCGGCATGTCGATGTACGGGCAGAAACGCGGATCAGAAGCCAGCACCTCCAGCACGTCGCGGGTCAGATGCTGCGGACAGACGTACATCAGCCGGAGCCAGACATCCTCTTCGATTTCATCGCGCAGTCTGCCAAGGAGTGACTTGAGATGCAGTTCGCCGTCCCATTCCTTACCGTAGGCCGTGGTGTCCTGCGCGATCAGGTTGATTTCAACCGCGCCTCCCTCAATCAATGCGTGCGCTTCGGCGACAATATCATCCATCGGACGGCTGACCTGCTTGCCACGGATTTTTGGAATCGAACAGAAGGCGCAGGGATTGGAACAGCCTTCGGAAATTTTCAGGTAGGCCGTGTGCGGTGAACCGAACCGCAGGCGAGGCCGAATTAGGAATTCGCTATAGCTTTCGGGTTCAAGTTCTTCGCTCTTTTCGCCAAGCAGTTTTGCGCAGATTTCCGGCAGACGGCTGTAGTCGTTGAACGAAGCGCGCGCATCGGCGGCTTCGAGAAAAGATTCCAGTTCGGGACTGTCGGCGACGCGTTTAACGAGACAGCCGAGCGCAACGACGGCGCGCGGCCCGCCGCCCTCTTTAAGGCCGCGTAGCTCGTGCAACACACTCGCCGCCTCTTCGCGCGCATCCTGAATAAAACCGCAGGTGTTGACGAGACAGACATCCGCATCCGCAGGATCCTCGGCAATCAGCCAGCCGCTTTCAACAAAACGTCCGAGAATCAGTTCGGAATCCACCGTGTTTTTGGCGCAGCCAAGGCTGACCATCGCCACCACTGGAGGATTGGATGAATGGATGGATGGATGATTGGAAGATCTCATGCGTATTGTTTCCCCAGTGTGTAAAAACCCATCATTCCTACATTCCTTCATTTCACCATTCCAGATTCATTTTCCGGAAAGAAATCGCCCAGCGTGGAGCCGAGTGCCGGCTTCCGTTTTTTCGGTACAGCAGAAGGCGTTTCGCAGCGCAGCAGAAACTCGCGGCAGGAAATCACCGTGGCTCCGAATACAGAAACCAGCCGCTGCTCAATCCAGTCGGACGTGACCACCAGAATCCGTTCCGGTTTTTCCGCATCATGAACCAGTTGCTCAATTAATCCGTCCGCCGTGCGGTTGGACGGCGAAAAGAGCACTTCAAGATTCGGCGCGTCGAGAGCAACGTCGCGGCCGCCTTCGCGGCCATCGAACACCACTGTGATCTTGCGCGCCATTCCCGATGCAAACTGTTCAATCCGGCGCACCAGCCGTTGACGGGCGGTCTGCAGGTCGTCGCGGCGTCCGTCCAGCGCATCGTCCTGATGCATCAGGTTGTACCCGTCTATAATGAGCCAGTCAAAATCCATGGAATAATGGAACGTCGGATTGGCGGATGGTTGCAAGACCAAAGGGTTCCAATGTTTGGAAACTTTCCGGCGGCTTTTTTCCAATCATTGGATTAGACTTCGCCGCATGACCAAACTTCTTATCTGGATTGGCATTTTCGGCGGAGGCTGGATCGGCTGGTGGATCGGCGCAAAACTCGGCTTTGAGTTTTTCGGAGCATTTATGATCAGCAGCCTAGGCAGCATTGCCGGCGTATTCATCGGCTGGAAAATCGCGCAGGAATGGTTCTGAGAGGAAAAATGAACCATGAAGTATGAAAGATGAAATCGGTAAAATCAGTCCGGCAAACGGTTATGGGAATACCTTTTTCATAGTTCATCTTTCATAGTTCATAATTTGCCCTGCGCCATCATCATATTGCGCAGAACATAGTTCAGCACGCCGCCGTTTTTCAGGTATTCAATTTCGAGCGGTGCATCAACGCGCGCCTTAACCTGAAATTCTTTGCCATCGGCTTTGACGGTCAGAATTTTACCGGGCGTAAAATTTTGAGCCACGCCGGTGATGGTGAAACTTTCCTTGCCGGTTAATCCAAGCGACTCTGCCGTTTCGCCGTTAATGAATTCGCACGGAATAACTCCCATGCCGACGAGGTTGGAGCGGTGAATCCGCTCAAAGCTTTCAGCAATAACAGCTTTGACGCCGAGCAGTTTGGTGCCTTTTGCCGCCCAGTCGCGCGACGATCCCGCACCGTATATTTTGCCGGCCAGCACAACGAGCGGTGTATCGGTTTTGGCGTACTTCATCGCGGCATCGTAGATGAATAGTTCTTCACCGGTCGGCAGATAAATCGTCCGTCCGCCCTCGCCTTCAACCATTTTGTTTTTGATGCGGATGTTGGCGAAGGTGCCGCGCATCATCACTTCGTGGTTGCCGCGACGTGATCCGTAGGAATTGAAGTCGCGCTCGGCCACGCCGTGAGCACGCAGATAATCGGCGGCCGGACTCTTTTTGGAAATGTTGCCCGCCGGAGAAATATGATCGGTGGTGATGAAGTCTCCGAACGATCCTAACACGCTGGCGTTTTTGATATCGGCCAGCGGCGCGGGTGGCTGCTCACAGCCTTCGAAGAACGTGGGTTCGCGGATATACGTCGAATCGCCATCCCACGCGAACACCTGACTTTTCACGGTTTCGAGCGCGTTCCATTCCGGGCTGACAGCGTCGGTGTCACCGTACACTTCTGTGTAGAATGAAGAGTCGGCGGCCAGCGCAATCGCCGCCTGCAGTTCCTTGGCGGTCGGCCAGATATCCTTCAGGAACACATCCTTGCCGGCGGCATCTTTTCCGAGCGGATCTTTTTCGAGGTCGATGTTGACGGTTCCCGCCAGCGCATAAGCGACAACCAGCAGCGGCGAAGCGAGGTAGTTGGCTTTTGTGAGCGGATGAACGCGTCCTTCAAAGTTTCGGTTTCCGGAAAGCACGGCGACGACCGTCAGATCTTTTTCCTTAATCGTTTCTTCGATTTCCGGAGCCAGCGATCCGCTGTTGCCGATGCAGGTGGCGCAGCCGTAAGCCGCGACTTGAAAGCCGAGCTTGTTCAAAGGCTCCAGCAGTCCGGCCTTTTCGAGATAGCGCGTGGCCGCCTGCGAGCCGGGTGCCAGCGAGGTTTTTACAAAGGCTGGAACCGTTAGCCCTTTTTCAACCGCCTTTTTAGCAACCAGCGCCGCGCCCATCATCAGGCCGGGATTAGAGGTGTTGGTACAGCTGGTGATCGAAGCGATAACGACAGAGCCATTTCTGATTGCCGATTGCCGATTGTCGATTTCAGATTTTCCGTCTGCGGCGGATCTGCCGGAGGCAGACAGGAAGTCCTTCTGGAATTCTTCTTTGAGCCCGGAAAGCGAAAGTTGCTGGTGCGGGCGGCTAGGCCCGGCCAGCGACGGCTTGACCGTCGAAAGATCGAGTTCGAACGTATCGTTATAGTCGGCTTCACTCTCGAAACCCCAAATGCCCTGCGCCTTGCAGTAAGCTTTCACCAGCGCGCACTGCTCTTCGGAACGGCCGGTTTCGCGCAGGTAGTCGATGGTCTTTTCGTCGATCGGGAAAAATCCCATGGTTGCGCCGTATTCGGGGGCCATGTTCGCCACCGGACAGCGGTCGGCCAAACTGAGGTTCGCGGCACCGGTGCCGTAAAATTCAACAAATTTGCCGACCACGCCTTTTTTGCGGAGTATGCGCGTAACGGTCAGCGCCAGATCGGTGGCCGTAACGCCCGGCTTGAGCGAACCGGTGAATTTAAAGCCGACCACTTCCGGCGTTAGGATCGGAATCGGCTGACCCAACATGGCGGCCTCGGCCTCGATGCCGCCCACGCCCCATCCAAGCACCCCCATGCAGTTGATGGTTGTCGTGTGACTGTCGGTTCCAACCAGAGTATCGGGGAAAACAATTGTCGATTGCCGATTGCCGATTGTTGATTGCTGACCTCCGTCCTCTGTCCTTTGTCCTCTGTCCTCGGCAACACACGTCGCTAGATATTCCATATTGATCTGATGGCAGATGCCGAGTCCCGGCGGAAGCACACGCAGTTTTTCAAAAGCGCCCTGTCCCCATTTAATAAATTTGTAGCGCTCAACATTGCGCTCAAAATCCCGGGTCACATTGGTTTTTAACGCGGCGGAGCAACCGGCGGCATCAAGTTGAACAGAGTGGTCGACCACCAGATCAACCGGAACTTGAGGCTCAATACAGGCTGGATCTTTGCCCGCTTTTTTCATCGCTGAGCGCAAGGCGGCCAGATCGACGACGCAGGGCACTCCGGTGAAATCCTGCAGAAGAACGCGGGCTGGCATAAAGGGCAGTTCAACTTGTTCACTTTTTGGTGACCATTGGCAAAGTTGCGCAAGATGTCGTGGTGTGTAAGCTGGGTGCCCCTGCATCCTGAGGAGTGATTCCAGCAGCACCTTTACAGAAAATGGCATGCGGGAAAAATCATAACCACCCCATTTTTCAAGCTTTGGCAGGCTGTAAAAAACGGCGTCAAATCCGGCGAGTTTTTCTAAAAAATCGTTTTTGTTCACGAATTACACCTCATTGGCTGAAAATCAAGAGCTCAGAGGATACCCATTGGAACCGTTAGAAACAACCGCTAATGAACGCCAATTGCCGCAAATTCAGAAATCAGGGGGCCCATAGTTAAGGACAGAAGTCGGGGGACAGATGTCAGGATTCTTAAAACGAACATCCGCGCCATTTTAATCTTCGAGAATTTATTAAAAAAAACTCGCAAAATCGGTTCTTCTGTCTTAACCTGAATACAACTTGTAGGGGAAAGCTTTACAAAACATGGGGTGATAATATGAAAAAACTAAGCATAGCGTTTGCGGTTGCTTCGGTGCTTGTTGGAGTTTCTTACGCCGCTTCCAACACTGTCGAAACTGTTCTGGGGTACACAAAGATCACCATACCTACGAATCAATATGTTCTCGTCTCGCTCGATTTTAACAACGAAAGCAACACCATAAGCGGGTTGTTTGGGGGTCTTCCGACGGGAACAAGGGTTTACACCTGGAACACGACAGTTCAGAATTACAATACCTTTTTAAAAACAAGATCAGGGTGGGGAGCACCCGGAACAAATAAAATTCAAAGAGGGATGGGCGCATTTGTAATGCTGCCAACCGGAGTTCAGACTAATATGATTTTATCAGGAATTGTTCCAACAGCGGGAACAACTACTGTCTATAAGGCAAACGGATACTCCATGATTTCATACCCATATCCTGTTCTGGTGGCCTTCACGAATACGGCTCTCGCAAAAACAGCAGCCATTGGAGACAGGCTTTCTGTTTGGCAAAATAATGCATGGAAAGTGTACTTGAAGTCTCGCGGCGGGTGGCTCGGTGCTGAAGGCCTGCAGATAAAACCGGGTCAGGCTTTTTTCTTCCAGTCAGCTACCGGTGGCTCTGCGAACGAAATTCGTCCATATGCTGTTAACTGATTTTTGAACGACAAAATAACCGGATGAACATGAAAAAGAAGACGCTAATGTTACTGATGGGGCTGGTTGTGGTGTCGTCGTACGGCAATGTAAGTATTTCATGGGATGCCGCAGCAGGGTTCTTTTTTAACGGGACTCCTGGGGTAGGCATTCTGGGTGACGCAACGGGTCATTCAACGGTTGCGCAACTGATCTACAGCGTGGATCTGTATGCCGATGCGGCCGGTGTGGGTGGTGCGGTAACCGGTGATGATTTGGTCTGGGCTGCTATAACTATAACAGAAGACGGTATAGCGAACGATGCTGCTAAATTTGATAGTTACGCCATGTTTCTTGGGGATTATGAGCAGGGTTTTGTTTCGGGTTACGTCTATGCGCGCATATTCCAAGACAGCGACATCGGAGTTGGCGACTGGTACTTCTACACCCCCATGCTAACCTTGCTGGATCGTATAGACTCCCCTGCCCAATCGCTTGAGATGAACACCGACATGGACAACGGAAACCCCATTGACAGCGGCCCGACCGTGGCGCAGGTGGTTCCTGAACCGGCGGCGATCGGACTGATCGGGCTTGGCGGTATCATCACGTTAACGGCCAGCCGGATCCGCCGCAGGAACTCCCGGTAATCAGGTCTTCGACCGCCCACAAGGATGTCATTTTTAGGCATCTTTTTTTGTGCACGTCCTCAGATTTCCTTCCACGCAAACTTTGTGCTATTGACGCGAAGTGCCTGATCTCTTCCCTATGCTTTCTGGTAAACCCTGACGGGAACCCTGTTTGAGATGAAGCCCCCCCTTTTTTACGACCGAAACTTCCCCCGCGACAGAAGCAAAGGGAACTGGAAAGGTTTGATCTTGCCGTTCACATAAATTCGCGGGATTTGGAAGGGATCGCTGACAAGACGAATCGCCCTTTCACAGGTAAAGGCCGAGATGAAGCCAAGGCGTTTCAGGATCAGGATGTCGCGTTCGGTATATTTCCCGAAGGGATAGGCAAAGGTAGAGCAGGGTTTACCTGTCAGGGCTTCAAGCCATTGTTTGTTCGTCCGAATCTCAGCCTCCGCTACAGTCTTCTCCGTAGCAGTGAGCTCGAGATGGGTCTGGGTATGACCACCGAATTCGACCAAGCCGCTATCCGACATCTCTTTGATCTGCAATTCACTCAGCATGGGCTTCCCGGGGAAGACACTTTGCCGGGCCGCAAATAGAGTGACCTTGATCTGATATTTTTTGAGTAACGGGAACAAATGGATGTAATTGTCCTCGAACCCGTCGTCAAAGGTGATGCAGACAGGTTTCAGATCGTCCTGAATAGCTACACGGCAAACCAGTTCCGAAGCGGTGAAAAAAGAATACCCCTTCTTCTTGAGCCAGACGAATTGTCTTTCGAGCATGTCCGGATGCATGATGAGCCGTCGAGGCAAGCCGGGAAAACCTGTTTTGTCACAGGCATGATAAAGCAATACCCGGGGATAGCAGGCTCGAATGGGAGCCCGAAACGGGAAATAGTACCGACAGGAGAGTGCGATGAGACACGCCACCAACAAGGAAATTACGATAGATATGAAAACTGACATGACCTGTTTCTGTTAGCGATTAACACA
>JBAWXO010000090.1:0-7107 GCA_037144035.1 Kiritimatiellales bacterium | reverse complement strand
CGAAGGGTCTTGTTCTTTGAAATTTAATTGTTTACTGCCGACCCCGCCGGTTTCCCTGTGGGTGCGGCCGGTGGCCACGCCTCTTTATTTCCTCAGTCTGTTTTTGCGGTCTTCCCACCCTCTGCCTTCCTCGGCAGTCCCTCTAGCGAAGCGGGTGTAAAAACTTCCCGACTCCCTCCAGAGGTGGAACGCGATCGCCGAGCGCGTTTTCCTCCTGCGGCGGACAAGCACAACCTGCCCGGCGGTCAGGTTCCACCTTGAGAATAGAACCGAGGCCTCCTTCCGGTCTCCCTCCGTATCTCCGTGACCTCCGCGTGGTGAAATTTCTCTTCCAACCCTTGCTTGTTTCCCTGTGGGTGCGGACGGTGGCCTCGCCGCTTCTCTCAAATCCCCTCCACGGGAGGGGAGGCCGAAGGCCGGGGCGGGTTTCTCTCAATTGGAATTGGAAATCATGAAATCTAAAATCATAAATCGTAAATCGGAAATGGCAAAATCGTGCCACGATTTGCCGGACGGTGGCCGCGCCTGTACCGAATGTACGGGTTTGGTATCATTCCCAACAACCACCAACCGGCGGCTAACAACTATTACCTTCCCGCTTTTCCTAACGGAACACTCCCGGGGGGGTGTCCCATTGTGTCCCGTTGTGTCCCGTTTGTTCCGCGCGTACCCGCAAGGAATGATGACCTTCCGGTCCGTTTTGTGCCGATGATTCATCCACCGGAAGCGTGAGAAAACGGTTTATTTCGGTGTGCCGGTTGTGTATAAAGCGCGGTCCCAAGGTTCGGATTCGAGCGCAGCGAGAGAGGCCTCGTAGACGCGAGGCAGTGACCGCAGGGAGCGGCAACACGGACGGTTTATTGTGGTTTAGACGGGAGGTTTTCATGTCAGGGCATAGTAAGTGGGCCAATATTAAGATTCGAAAGGGCAAAGCGGATTCCGTGCGCGGCAAGGTGTTCAGTAAGATTGCCAAGGAAATGACCGTGTCGGCGCGGATGGGGGGCGGCGACCCGGCGGGCAATATCACGTTGCGTTCGCTGATCGTGAAGGCCAAGTCTGTGAATATGCCCAACGACAACATTGACCGTGCCATCAAAAAAGGCACCGGTGAGCTTGAGGGCGGCGCGTTGGAAGAGCTGATGTACGAAGCCTACGCACCGGGCGGCGTCGGCATTCTTGTGCAGGCGCTGACCGATAACAAAAACCGCGCGGCTTCCGAGATTCGCAATGCGTTCACCAAGAACGGCGCAAGTCTGGCCCAGCAGGGGGCGGTCAGCCGCAGTTTCCAGCGCAAGGGACAGATTTATATCGATGTCTCCGGAGTGGATGAAGATACGCTGCTGAATATCGTGCTCGAAGCGGGTGCGGAGGATATGCGCCGCGACGGCGACCAATTTGAAGTGCTGACGGCGTTCACCGATTATTCCGCCGTATGCGAAGCCATTTCAAAGGCGGGCCTGACCGCCGCTTCGTCGGAGCTGACGATGCTTCCCGAAATGCCGGTCGAGATTAAGGATAAAGGCAAGGCGCAGCAGGTGATGAGACTGATCGAGGCGCTGGAAGAACTCGACGACGTCCAGAATGTCTACGGCGCGTTTGAACTTCCCGACGCCATTCTGGCGGAAATGGAATGAATAAAGTCCGCATCTTAGGCGTGGATACCTCGCTACGCTCGTCGGGCGTGGCGATGATTGAGGTGTCCGGCCAGAAAATGCGCGCGCTGGCCTACGGCCGGATTCAAAATAAAGCCACTCTTCCGCACACCGGCTGTCTGGCGGCGATTCACCAGGAGATCGATAAGCTGATCACGGAGTTTTCCCCCGACGAGGCCGTCATTGAGGGCGCTTTTTTTGCCAAAAACGCCAAAACGGCGATGATTCTCGGCCAGGCGCGCGGCGTGGTGCTGGCCGCCTGCGCACTGCGCAGTCTGCCGGTCTACGAATATTCGCCGCGCTCGATTAAGCAGGCGACCGTCGGGGCAGGGGCCGCCACCAAAGAGCAGGTGGCAAAGATGATAATGCGCCTGCTGGGGCTGGCCGAACAGCCTCAAGATGATGCGGCGGATGCACTTGCGGCGGCCATCTGCCACGCTCACCAACGCGGCCTGCCGGAAGCCTTGCGTTCAAAACCGGTTTAATGTAGTTTCCGAGCCCTGTTTAAGAAACAAAAGGAGATAGACCTGATGGAACTCAAGGAAATCAAGAAAATCGTCGAGATGATGACCGAAAACGACCTCGCTGAATTTTTGCTCGAAGAAGAGGCTTTTACCCTGCAGCTCAAACGCGGTACCGCTGGCATCACCCAGATCGTTTCCGCCCCGAACCAGATGGTGGCTGCCTCGGCCGCGGCTCCGGTTCAGGCCGCCGCCGCGTCCCCAGCCGCGCCCGTTGCTGACGCGAATGTAGGTCTGATTGAGATCAAGTCCCCGATGGTCGGAACCTTCTACAGTTCACCGTCGCCGGATGCCGATGCCTTCGTACAGGTGGGTCAGGATGTCACAGCCGACAGCATCGTTTGTATTATCGAAGCCATGAAGGTGATGAACGAGATTCAGGCCGAAGTGAAGGGCAAGATTAAGAAGATTCTGGTGGATAACGCCACGCCCGTACAGTTCGGTCAGGCTCTCTTCCTCGTTGAGCCGGCATAGAGCGAAATTTGAAATTGGAAACTGGAAGCTTGAACTGCGGGACGGGTTTTGAAATCTGATGCTTTTTTAATTTCAGGTTTCAAATTTCAAGTTTCAGTCTTAACCCAAAGGGTTTTATGTTCGAAAAGATACTGATTGCCAATCGTGGCGAAATTGCGCTGCGGATTATCCGGGCCTGCAAAGAGCTGGGCATCCACTCGGTCGCGGTTTATTCCGAAGCGGATGAGGAATCGCTTCACGTTCAGATGGCCGACGAAGCCATTTGTATCGGCCCGGCAGCCGCCTCTTCCAGTTACCTCAAAATGGCCAACATCATCAGCGCCGCCGAGGTGGCGGATGTGGACGCCATTCACCCAGGCTACGGCTTTCTGGCCGAAAACGCGCACTTCGCCGAAATCTGCCGCAGTTGCAACATCACCTTCATCGGGCCGGATCCGGAAATTATCCGCAAGATGGGCGACAAGGCCATTGCGCGTGACACGATGAAGGCGGCTGGTGTGCCGATCACTCCCGGTAGCGATGGAATTCTCGCCACAAAAGAAGAGGCGCTCGAACTGGCCCATAAAATGGGTTATCCGGTTTTGATCAAAGCGGTTGCCGGCGGCGGCGGCAAAGGGATGCGCGTGGCGCATAACGACGTGAGTCTGGCGCAGGGATTTATGATGGCCAGCGCCGAAGCTGGGAGTGCGTTCGGGAATTCCGATGTGTTTATGGAAAAATACATCGAGTCTGCCCGTCACGTCGAAGTTCAGATCATCGGCGATAAGCACGGCAATGTGGTTCATCTCGGTGAGCGCGACTGCAGTATCCAGCGCCGCCATCAGAAGCTGGTGGAAGAGTCACCCTGTCCGGCGCTTTCTCCCGACGAACGCAAAGCGCTCGGCGAAGCCGGCGTGAAGGCCGCTAAGTCCGTGGGCTACAACAGCGCCGGTACACTCGAGTTCCTGTACGACGAAAAGGCCAAAAAGTTTTACTTCATGGAAATGAACACCCGCATCCAGGTGGAACACACCGTCAGCGAAGAGGTGACGGGCATCGATTTGGTGAAAGAGCAGATTCTGGTCGCGGCCGGCAAAAAGCTTTCCTTCACGCAGGACGATGTGAAAGTTCGCTATCACGCCATCGAATTTCGGGTGAACGCCGAAGATCCCTACAAGAACTTCACCCCGTCGCCCAGCAAAGTCGAAGCGGTGCATTTTCCCGGCGGCCCCGGCATCCGGATCGATTCGCACGTCTACAGCGGCTGCACCATTTCACCTTACTACGACAGCATGATTGCAAAAATCATTGCCCGCGGCACCACGCGCGAAGAGGCGCTCCAGCGTCTACACCGCGCCCTTGAGGAGTTCACCATCAACGGTCCGCACACCACGGTGCCGGTCGGTATGGCGTTGTTGAAGGACACCCGCTTCCGCCGCGGCGAATACAACACCGCCTTTCTGGAAAAATTCATGCGCGAAAACTTCATGGTTGACCGGTAATCAAGGAGAGCCTGCTATGAGCAATAGAAACATGAATGTTCCTCCTTCCCGCAATTGGCCCATTCCGGAGGAGAAATCCGACGATGCAGGGCTCGGCACGGTGCGGATTCATAACAATGTCATTGCGGTGATTGCTCACGAAGCGGCCGATCGCGTGCCCGGCGTGGTTGAACTTTCCGGAACGCTCGTCGATGAAATTGTCGACATTATTGGCAAGCGGTCCCGCGACCGTGGCGTCCGAGTCGCGCTCGAAGCCGAAAATACCATTGTGGTCGAGCTGACTGCGGTGCTTGAATACGGCGTGCATATTCCCGAAGTTTGTGGAAAATTGCAGTTGGAAGTTCGCAAGGCGGTCGAAGAGATGACTGGCAAGCGGGTACAGGCGGTCAATATTTCGGTGCAGAGCATTCGTCGTCCGGTGAAGGATTCCGTAGGAGGGAAATAATATGACAAGGTTTCTCCATATATTATCCGGAATAGTAGTCTGGTTTCTTTTCGCTGCGGCCGGCGGCGCGCTGATTTATGCCAACGGCCTCCGCGTGAACGAAGGTGAAAGCATTCTCCGCTTATTCTATTTTAGCGGAAACTGGCTTAAAGCGATGGGTGTTGGCGGCGTCATGGTTCTGCTGTCGCTTCTTTATCTTGTCACCTTCGGGCCGCGCCGCCCGAAAGCCAAATATATTTCTTTTGATTCCGGTAACGGCTCTGTCTCCATCAGCGCCAATGCAGTGCGCGAATATATCCGCAAGCTTAGCGGTGAATTCAGCGCCGTCGTCAGCATCGACCCGAAAATCCGGTCCGAAAAAAACAGCATCAGCATTGATCTGAATGTCAATCTGGTGGCTGGAGCCCGTATCCCCGAGCTTTCTCAGGCGCTTCAGATGCGTGTCCGCGAAAGCTTGCGCGACGGACTGGGCATTGATGATGTTAAAGAAGTCAAAGTGCTCGTTCAGGAAATTACCGTTGAACCGCGCTCTTCCCGCCGGTGATTGAACTCATGAAGAAATCAACCTCTCCTCAGCTCGTTATCGTCGGCTCCATCGGCATCGACACTATCGAAACACCCCGCGAAAAACGCGTCGAAATTCTAGGTGGCTCTGTCAGCTACGCCTGCGCTGCCGCTTCCTTCTTCGTCAAAACCGGCATGGTCGGTGTCGTCGGCACCGACTTTCCTCCCGAACACCGCGACCTGTGGGAAAAAATGGGCATCGACCTTGCCGGATTGCAGACCGCCGACGGGAAAACCTTCCGCTGGTCGGGCGTCTACGAAGCCAACATGGACAACCGCCGCACGCTTCTCACCGAGCTTAATGTATTTGAGCGCTTCACGCCCGAACTGCCGGAAGCCTACCGCGACGCGCCTTTTCTTTTCCTCGGCAATATCGCCCCCGAACTTCAGCTTCATGTTCTCGAACAGGTGCGCTCCCCGGAATTCGTCCTGATCGATACCATGGATCTCTGGATCAACATTGCCCGCGGAAAACTGGTCGAAGTGGTCGGCAAATGCGACATGCTCACCCTTAACGAGTCCGAAGCGCGCCTTTTTACCGGCGCGCACTCCCTCATGGATGCCGCCGAAGTGCTGCTCGCCATGGGGCCGGAATTTGTCCTCATTAAAAAAGGGGCCGCCGGCAGTATGCTCTTTTCCAAAAACGGGATCTTTCTGCTCCACGCTTTTCCGCTGGCCGACTTCAAAGACCCGACCGGTGCGGGCGATACTTTTGCTGGCGGCCTGATGGGCGCGCTGGCCGAATCCGGCAGAACGGATGAAAAATCTATCCGTCGCGCGATGCTTTACGGCAGCGTCACCGCCGCCTTCGGGGTCGAGGAATTCAGTCTGGAGCGCCTAGCAACGCTCGACCGCCAGCAGATTGAAACCCGCGCGGACAGCCTTAAGTCCATGTGTCGCATAGACTAGCGAAAGTTCACAGCGTCTGGAGACCTTTAGAGTTTTTTTAATGCCTCAAAAGGCCCGCCGAATTTGACACGCCTCCCGCATCTTGTTAAATTCCTGCCATATCGCAGGTTGCGTTCAGAGCAACGAAAGGAGCGCGAATTATGTCAGCATGGGCTATTGTTCTAGCATGTGGTAAGGATCAGGAAATCGGAGCAGGGATCGATGTCGCATTTCTTGCACTCGGCTCCCGGCCTGTCGTGGCGCGCTCCATTCAAACGCTGGAACAGAATTCGTTGATCGAAGGAATTGTTCTCGTGGTTCGCAAAGAACGGGTGGACAGCGCGTTGCATACCGTCCGCTCTTTTGGCTGCCGGAAAATTTCCGCCATCGTTTGCGGCGGGCCGGTCCGTTTAACCAACTTGAAGAACGCCCTGGAAAAAATTCCGGATGATGCCACCGTTGTGCTGATTCACGAAGCGGCCCGCCCGTTCCTGAACGAAGAAATTATCACGGAAACCATCAAGGCTGGTAAACGCTACGGCGCCGCCGTTGCCGCTGTGAAAAGTTCCGAAGCGGTCAAGTTTGCCGAAAAGGGGCAGAAGGTTGATAAATCGCTCGACCGTAACAGCGTTTGGCTGGTGCAGAGTCCGCAGGTTTACAAAATCGATGTCTTCAAAAAAATGCTCAAAGGCTCCGGCAAACTGCTCGACGACGATTCTGAACTGCTGGCTAAAGGAAAGCAGGAGATTCATCTGGTGGCCGGTTCAACGGGCAATATGAAAATCCGCACGCCGGATGACCTGCAAATCGCTTCCGCCATCCTTAGTGTCGCACGCCAAAACCCGTAAACTCACCGATTGCGGCCGACCGGCGCATCAGTTCGTTGGAGATATATTTTCCAAGATTCGACCGGCGAATCGCCTGTAACAGCTCCATCAGATGATCTTCCGCGCCTTCCGCCACCAGAGACACGCTGCCGTCGAATTCGTTTTTTACGTAGCCGGTCAAATCTAAGTCCTGTGCCAGACTGTCACGTCCTGATTTAAAGTTGTCACTTTTTAGTTCTGTTTCTGATCTGGTTT
>JBAWXO010000089.1:0-7137 GCA_037144035.1 Kiritimatiellales bacterium | reverse complement strand
CGGTGGCGGCGGTGGCAACGACGGATTTTTTGAGCGCGGTGCCGGCGGCGGCGGCGGCGTGGGCGGCGCAGCGGCCAACGGCAGTTCGGGTGGCGATGGCGGCTTTGGCGGTGGCGGCGGCGGTGGCGGCATGAACTCCGACGACGCTGGCGACGGCGGCTTCGGCGGCGGTGGCGGCAGCGGCGTGACGCCGGGCTCGGGCGGATTCGGCGGCGGCGGAATCGACCTCGAAGAGGCTCTGCGCACTTTCATGGGCGCATCGGGCGGCGGCGGCAGCATTTTTGAAAACTTTTTCGGCGGCGGCGGACGCGCACAAAATCCAAACGCTCCGCAGGAGGGCGCGGATCTGCGCTTCGACCTTGAAATTGACTTTGAAGAAGCCGTTCTCGGATCCACGCGCGAAATCCGCATTAACGTCAACGAGACCTGCGAACGCTGCAAGGGTAGCGGCGCGGAACCGGGCTCCGGACGCAAGACCTGCTCGACCTGTCGTGGTCAGGGGCAAGTGGTCAGCGGCGGCGGCTTTATTCAGTTCCGCCAGACCTGCCCGACCTGCCGCGGAAGCGGTCAGGTGATTGAAAAGCCTTGCATGACCTGCCGCGGACAGGGGCTGGTTCGGAACAAGCGCACCATCGACGTGAAAATTCCCGGCGGCGTCGAAACCGGCTCGCGTCTGCGCATCGCCGGCAAGGGCGAAGGCGGCTTGCGCGGCGGCCCGGCCGGTGACCTTTATATTGTTCTGCACGTCCGTGAACATGAGTTTTTCAAGCGCAACGACCTCGATATCGTTTGCGAAGTCCCCGTTCCCTTCCATATCGCCATGCTCGGCGGCGAAGTGCATGTGCCGACCATCCACGGCAGTGCAGCATTGAAAATTCCCGCCGGCACAGAAAGCGGCAAGGTGTTCCGGATGAAAGGCAAAGGCATCACCAGTCCGCGCTACGGCACCGGTGATCAGCATGTCGTGGTGCAGATTGAAATTCCGCAGGGTCTCGGCAGTAAAGAAAAGAAAAAGCTGGAAGAGGCGGTTGCGATTTTGAACGAGAAACATTTCCCGCTGGCGCAGAAGATGCAAAAGGCGGCCGAAAAATTCTACGAACACAAACGGGCTCTGGAGAAAGAGAAATAAAAGAGAACGGAATGGTGGAATGTTGGAATAATGGAATATTGGAGAAGACGGATCTCCACATCCACGTGCACCGTATTCTCTCTCATCATCATTCCACTATTCCATCATTCCATCATTCCAGAAGGTGTCTCTGATGAGAATTAACTCCTTCACACCCCCGGGAACGCTGAAGAACGACCTGGTCGTGCTTTCGCCCGAAGAGTCGCACCACCTCGCGCGGGTTCTGCGTGTCGAGGCAGGTCAGGAGCTGACGTTGTTCGACGGACAGGGAACGCGCGCCGAAGGTGTTGTTGATGCCGTTACGAAAAAAGAAGTGACCGTCCGGATTACAGCCCGCGAAACGGTTCCTCCGCCCGCCGTTGAGATCACGCTGATTCAAGCCGTCTGCAAACCCGACCGTTTTGAACTGATTCTGCAAAAGGCGACCGAACTGGGCGTCCGCCGGATTCAGCCCGTAATCACAAAAAACGCCAGTTTGCCCGCCGGTAAAATCGAAAAGATGGCTGAACGCGGCGAATCAATCATCCGTAACGCGGCGCAACAGTGCGGCACCGCCTGGCTGCCGGACATCCAAGGGTTGGAAAAAATCGACCGGATCATTCCAACCCTTGGAAAATTTGACGCCGTTTTCATCGGCTCGCTGCATCCGGAGGCCAGACCGTTTAAGGAAGCCTTCAGAAATTTATCCAAGGCCGCCGGGACGGCGGCGATACGTACCGCAAGCGTCTCGCTTGCCTTGCCAAATATCAAAACCGCCGCGCTGCTGATCGGGCCGGAGGGAGATTTCACCGCAGAGGAAGTCAACGCCGCCGTCGCGGCGGGCGCAATCCCCGTCACATTCGGAAGTCAG
Source organism: Kiritimatiellales bacterium (assembly GCA_037144035.1). Lineage (GTDB taxonomy): Bacteria > Verrucomicrobiota > Kiritimatiellia > Kiritimatiellales > Tichowtungiaceae > Tichowtungia. Next base: position 5,158 of record JBAWXO010000089.1, on the reverse strand, counting down.
ATCCTGCGAACTGAAACCGCCGCCATTTTCGGGTTGAGCGTGCTGGCTTATGAGCTGTTTTGAAGGACCTCGCCTCGCAAAACGCAATTACTAGATCACGGAACGGCCCCCTAGTCATTAATACAGCACCATGTTGACTGAACAGTGACCATTGGAGTGACGCGCTTCACTGGTGCTATAGAATTCCGCACGGCTTGGAGCAAAGCGACTCCGTTCACCAAATGCTCAAAATCTGTGTCTCGTAAGGCATTACCATTGAGGTCTCTTATTTCTTCCACGAGGTCGCATTGAAACCAGACCTTTGCGTCCGGCTCTTCGTATGTATGGATGCTTTCGCCGTGTATAATGGAAAAAGTATGACGAATGACTCTTGCTCGGAATTTCACTACACGCTTTAATGAGGAATCCTCCGTACTCGTCTCTGTATAGTACAGATACATCCAAAATGATTCGTATTGATCGGTCGGCAATGTAGTTGGGTTAAACCATAAAAATGGGAATGACAAAGTTCTCTTTCCCGAATTTTTCCACGCCTCAAGTATACCTTCAAACCAGCCTGATTGTGTTGGATAAAAATATGACACCATGGATATCTCCTTTTTGAAAAGCTATCCTGCGCCATTGTACTAATCAATGCCTATTCTGTCCACTTGCCATGCCCTTACTACTTGCGTATGGTGCCCGCAATAAAGGGACCATTATGAGATTTAAAAGGGTTTTGGTTTCCGGATTATTACTGTTGGCGCTTCCCGTTGCAGGACAAGCCGGAGATTATACTTACACGACCAATAACGGTAAAATCACTATCACCGGATACATCGGATCTGGCGGTGCGGTGACAATCACAAATAAGATTAATGGTCTACCCGTCACCAGCATCGGGCCCTATGCGTTCAATCGTTGCACCAACCTAACCAGTGTTACAATTCCCTCCAGCATCACCAGTATCCGGTATCAGGCGTTTAACTCGTGCACCAGTCTGACCAGTATTGCCATCCCTAGCAGCGTCACCAGCATCGATGACCGTGCGTTCTTCTCTTGCACCAGCCTAACCTCTATAACGGTGAACGCAATAAATTCCATTTATAGCAGTACGAATGGGGTACTGTTTAACAAAACACAAACCGAACTCATTCAATATCCGACGGGCAAAGTGGGAAGCTACTTAATTCCCGACAGCGTCACCAGCATCGGGATTTCTGCGTTCCAGAGCTGCGCCAGCCTGACCAGCATTACAATTCCCGACAGTGTCACCAGCATCGGGATCTCTGCGTTCCAGAGCTGCGCCAGCCTGACCAGCATTACAATTCCCGACAGTGTCACCAGCATCGGGTCTCAGGCGTTCGTCGTCTGCACCAGTCTAACCAATGCCGTGATCGGTAACAATGTCACCAACATCGGGTCTCAGGCGTTTAACTCTTGCGCCAGTCTGACCAATATTACCATCCCTGGCAGCGTCACTAGCATCGGGGACGCTGCGTTCGTCAACTGCACCAGTCTGACCTCTATAACGGTGGATGCAACAAACTCCAGTTATAGCAGTACAAATGGTGTCCTATTTAACAAAAAACAAACCGTACTCATTGAATATCCGGGAGGGAAAATGGGTAACTACTTAATTCCCAGCGGTGTCAAAAGTATAGGACAACGGGCATTCAGCTCCCGCCTCGGTCTGACCAGTATTACCATTCCCGACAGTGTTACCAGCATCGGGTATCAGGCGTTTAACTCGTGCACCAGTCTGACCGGCATATATTTCTTAGGCAATGCACCAAGCGTTGATTCGACGGCATTCGATAATGACAATAATGCGACCGTTTATCGCTTGTCTGGAACCTCCGACTGGCCAACTGTTCCAACGGCATGGGCCGGGTGCCCGACTGCGCTGTGGTATCCCATCTCTGTTCTCACCATTAACGGAGGCACTGGCAGCGGGTCGTACTCCTACCAGCAACAGGTACCGATTGCCGCAGCTGCACCGGCAATCGGCAAAGCATTTGACCGGTGGACTGGAGACACGCAGTATGTAGCAAATGCTACATACTCGAATGCCACAGTTACAATGCCGGCTCGGGATATGGTTCTGATTGCAACGTATCAAGATGCCTATTGTACGTTAACCGTTGCGTCGGCGCACGGTACACCCGTTCCCAGCATTGGAAGCAATTCTTATGTATGGGGATCTTGTGTAACCTGTTCGGTTTCAGCTTCGGTCGAACTGGGTATCGACTGGCGCGCAACGGGTTGGACGGGAACGGGCGCAGTTCCGGTATCCGGCTCCACCGATACCACCGAACCGATTGTTCTAACAAATGCGAGCTCATCGATTACGTGGAACTGGAGCACAGTGTTTTCAATTACCAATATAGTTGCCACGCAACGCCCCGGTACGAAGCTGGTGGATATTACATACGACATCATCAGTGATGTGACCAACGCAGTGCCGGTCACGTTTACAGTTAAGAACGGGACGACGAATGTGGTAAGCACGAATGCAACTGGTGATGTTGGCGCGGCGGTACTGCCGGGAACCGGCAGAGCAATGGTCTGGGATATGAGCACGGACTGGAACACGAACTCCGCGGTGTTGACATATTCTGTGTTGCACGCGACGGCAACCAATTTTTCCGCAGCCGTTACCGCTCTGTCCGATTCGCGCGACTACACGCTGTCGGTCAGTTCGGCTCATGGAATTCCTGTACCCGGCATAGGTACCACTTTATATGCATGGGCTTCGAGCGTTCCCTGCTCGGTTCCATCTTCAGTTGAACAGGGGGTTAACTGGCATGCGGAAGGCTGGCTGGGAACGGGCTCTATTCCAACCTCCGGCATCACCAATACCATCGGAACCGTTATCCTGACGAATGTGAGTTCATCGATTACATGGAACTGGGAGACGGCATTTGCGATCACCAACGTCACAGCAGTTCAGCGTCCCGGAACGAAGCTCATGGATATTACCTATGACATTATCAGCGATGTGACCGAACCCGTGCCGGTTTCTCTGATTGTGCAAAACGGCGGACTGGCCGTTGCAGCAACCAGTCTGACCGGCAGTATTGGTTCGGCTGTTCCGCCGGGCACCGGGCAATTGGTCGTCTGGAATGCGGGGGCCGACTGGAACGGGAATGTTGCGAATCTTAGTTTTACGGTGAAGCATTCTGCGTTCGCTTTTGCCGCTTCCAGCAGTGCCGCAGTCAATACGCGTGATTATACCTTAACGGTTCAGGGGGGCAGCGGCGGCGGAATTTTTAATTATCAGCAGCAAGTTGGAATCGCCGCGATTCTTCCGTCTGACTGGTTTCGATTTGTCCGCTGGGAAGGCCCAACCCAGTACGCAGGCAGCGCAACAGCTCCGGCGACAACGGTGATCATTCCCGCAACGAATATTACTCTGACGGCGATTTTCACCAATCTCTACACGATCAATGCGAACAATACGGTGACGTTGACGGGTTACAACGGCGCGGGTGGCGTGGTATTTCTTCCGGAAACGTTGGAAGGGCGGCCGGTAACGGGCATTGCCAATCTGGCTTTTTATCAGAATTCGGCGATCACGCACGTTACGGTTCCCGCAACCGTGACCAATATCGGCATCCGGGCGTTCAGTGAATGCCCGAATCTGGAAGGCATCTATTTTCTCGGCAATTCACCTTCTTTGGGAGCCAATGCGTTTAAGGACAGTCCGCAGGTGACGGTTTATTACTATCCGGGTTCGACCAACTGGACGGCAACCTATGGCGGACGCCACGCCGTTATGCTTCCCTATCTCTACACGATGCAGAACGAAGAGGTGACGATTACGCAATACACCGGAAGCGAAGCATCGGTTGTAATCCCGTCCATCATTAACGGGTTGCCGGTGACAGGAATCGGTGACTGGTCATTTTACGGGTTAGAGAATCTGACGGGCGTAACGATTCCTTCCAGTGTCACATGGATCGGCGAATGGGCGTTCGGCGACTGCATTAATCTTTCTGGTATAATTATTCCGGACAGCGTAACGAATATTTCTGACGGGGCATTTTCCGGATGCGGAAGCCTGCAACAGATCACGTTTCGCGGTGGTGTTCCTGATATCAGCGGCAGTCCGTTTGCAAACAGTCCCGCAACGGTGTTCTACCGTCCGGGTCTGTCCGGCTGGGAAGAAACCTTCGGTGGGCGTCCGGCAAAAGTGTGGAATCCGGTCATACAAAGCACAGGATCGGCATTTGGAATGCGCGCCTCCGGTTTCAACTTTGCCGTGAGCGGCGATAACGGAACTCCGGTGATTGTTGAATCGGTGACGAATCTTACCGGCGGCGTGTGGATGGCTATTGCGACCAATTTTATCAATGACGGAGTGCTGAACTTCAGCGATCCGCAAGCCACCAACACACCCGAAAAGTTCTACCGGCTCCGGATGCCGTAATCAGGTTCTACCGCATCTGGCGAAGGAGGTCAGGGCGTTCCGACCTCTCTCCAGAATACGCGGTGCACACTTCGTATAGAGGATTGCATTCCGGTATGTTTTCCCTGCATTATCGCACATCTCGAATCTCGGAACCCGAATCGGAAGTTGCAACCATGAGCACCAAAGTTATTGCACTCGCAAATCAAAAGGGCGGCGTCGGCAAAACGACAACGGCCGTCAATCTGGCCGCTGCGCTGGCTGAGCGCCGCAAGAATGTTCTGCTGATCGATCTCGATCCGCAGGCTAACGCGACAAGTGCTCTCGGACTCGAGAAAGAGGAAGGTGCGAGCATTTATTCCGCGCTGCTCGGCGAGGCCGATGTCCGCACACTGATTAAGCCGACGACGACCAAGCGGCTGCACATGATTCCGTCGGAGCTGGATCTGGCCGGCTGCGAGGTGGCAATTGCCCGCATGGATAATTATCTGCACTGCCTGAAAAACGCCCTGCGTCCGATCGTGGAGCAGGATGAGTATGACGTGATCCTGCTCGACTGCCCGCCGTCGCTCGGTATTCTTTTTATGAACGCGCTCTACACCGCCGACTCAATCGTGATCCCGATTCAGGCAGAATATCTGGCGCTCGAAGGATTGAGCGTGATTGTCAGCGTGATCGAACAGGTGCGCGCGGCAGGCAACCCCGGCCTCTCCATCGAAGGCATTGTACTGACGATGTATGACGTGCGCACCAATCTGGCCCAGCAGG
>JBAWXO010000088.1:0-7155 GCA_037144035.1 Kiritimatiellales bacterium | reverse complement strand
TCGCGCTTGGTGTTCATGTAGCGCTCGTTGTGCGGTGTTGAAGGAAGCACAATAGACACCCGTTCGACAATCTCAATACCGTATTTATCCAGCCCGTCTATCTTGGCCGGGTTATTGGTAATCAGCCGAATTTCCGTCATGCCGAGATCTTTCAGAATCTGTGCGCCGATGCCGTAGTCGCGCAGGTCGGCAGCAAAGCCAAGCTCCACATTGGCTTCAACGGTATCCATGCCCTGATCCTGCAGTTCGTAGGCGTGGATTTTTTTGGTCAGGCCGATGCCGCGCCCTTCCTGCCGCATGTAGATCACCGCGCCGTAGCCGTAGTCGCTGATCATTTTCAAGGCGTGCTGAAGCTGCGGGCCGCAGTCGCACCGCTGGGAGCCGAAGACATCGCCAGTCAGACATTCGCTGTGAACCCGCACCAGCGGAGCAGGTTTTTCCGGCGTCGGACCGCCGATAAAAAGCGCTAAATGGTCTTTATCATCCACGATTGAGCTGTAGATGCGGAGCGTGAAATCGCCGTGGTCGGTCGGCATTTTGACCTGCCGCTCCATGTGAACCAGCTTTTCGTTGACGTAGCGGTATTTGGCGATTTCCGCGACCGAGGTCATTTTCAGCTTATGTTTTTTCGCGAACGCGATCAGCTCCGGCAGGCGGGCCATCGAACCGTCGTCGTTGGTCACCTCGCAAATCACCCCGGCAGGCTGAAGACCGGCCATACGGGTCAGGTCGATGGTCGCCTCGGTATGCCCGGCCCGTTCCAGCACGCCGCCGTTCATGGCGATCAGCGGAAAAATATGTCCGGGGCAGACCAGCTCTTCGGGACGGGTTTTCGGATCGACCAGTCTGCGGACGGTACACGCCCGTTCTATGGCGCTGATTCCGGTGGTGCTGTCAACGGCGTCAACCGAAACCGCGAAGGCGGTTTTGAACTTATCGCCTTCATGCGAAATGTTCATCCGCTTCAGGCCGAGGTGCGCCGCCCGTTCCGCTGTGACCGGCACACAGACCAGACCGCGGGCATGGGTGATCATGAAATTAATCTGTTCCGGCGTGCAGGATTCCGCCGCGCAGATCACATCGCCCTCGTTCTCGCGGTTTTCGTCGTCCGTAATCAGCACCATCTCGCCGCGCCGCAAGGCGGCCAGAACATCCTCAATCGAATCAAACAGCTCTTTACTCATACCCACATGCCCTTAAATGCAAAAACCCTGAAGACCCATGGTCTTTCAGGGCAGAAAGGTTTTCGCATTCTGTTTATCTTCTTTCATCCAGACTCTACTGTCGGTTGCAGAATTGCACTGCATCTGTCCCTCGCCTTGCTTGGGACTCGCGGACTGTTTTTTACCGCCGGTCGGGAATTTCACCCTGCCCTGAAGATGGAAACGATTATTGCCATTTAGAGCACGTGTTCAAGCACATTCTGCCCGATGCGCTTTCCGATCATTGTAGCCGCGATCCGTGATCGCGGATGAAATGTCTCTAAAGAAGTTACGAGTGCGGCCACCGTCCGCACCTACAGTAAGAACGATCTTCTGTAGCCGCGCACGGTGGGCGCGGTAATAAAAACTGAAAACCACGCCAAGCCAGAGAGGTTCCAAACATCGGGAAACCAATTAACCAATCACCGATATCCCTTCATCCCTTCGGCGGCAGAGAAAAGCGGCGATACGGAATACCTTTATCACCGCACTCCAAAGCGCGAAGGCGCAGAGACTCTGAAGACACTGAACACACGGAAGGGTTCAGAGGGTTGGAAAAGAGATTGGCCACCCAGCCTTCGCCAAGCGGCTACGGCGGGCACGGCGAGCCGACCGCAGGGAGACAGGCTCCGCTATTGCGGGGCAGTGACAAAAGGGAACGGCAAGAGCACCAAAAGACACAAAAAGGGTGCCCTTCAGCGGGCTCGGCAAGCTCTTAGAATTTTCCCGTCTTCGCGCCTTTGCGGCTTCTTGACCGGCGTAGTTTTAACGAAGCCTGGTTGCGCGAAATAATTTTCCAACCATCGGAAAACCAATTGTCCAATCACCTTCCGCGGCAGAAAAAGCGGCGATACGGAACATCTTTATCGCCGCGCCCCAAGGCCTTCGATTTTGACGGCATCGACTTCGATTTCGAAGAGGAGGTCGTCGCGGCAGACGTCGGCGTGCGAGACGGCCAGTGAGAAACGCGGGATACCCAGCTCCTCCGCAACACGGCGGTAGACCGGCAGATCGTTCATATCTTTGAAGTAGGCGATGCCGCGGAAGAGATCGCCCCAGTCCATGGCGCGCGATTCGAGCAGCGCTTTGACGACGTCCAGAGTCAGCCGGATTTGTTTTTCCGGATCGTCCTGATAGACGGTTTTTCCGTCTGGATCGATGCTGGCGGTGCCCGAAATGAGCAGGCTGCGGTGCGTCGGGAATTTGAGTTCGACGGCGCGGCTGAAGGAGCTCTTGTAGTCAAGCGCCGGATTCTGGAGCGGTGAATCGACTGCTTGGATTTTCACCAAGTCGGTTTTGGGCTGAACAGCAAGCACGTCCATCATGATGGCGGCACCAGAGGGATTGCTCGCGCCGATGCCGGTGCTGGCAGGCACCCTGTGATTAAAAATATCCGCCTCTTCAAAAAAGTCGGTGCGAATCCGATTGAAGTCACCGTACCAGTCGAGGAGCCGGTCGAGATAGATCCAGGTGCGGACGGTGTCGGTGAAACGGAATCCGTTTTCTTCGAGCGCGGCCTGCATGATCTGAAAGGCGGAGTGCGTTTGCACCGCGCGGGATGCTTTGGGGTTCGCGGGCAGAATTCCGCGCAAACGGCAGGTTCGGGCGTGTTCGTCTTCGTAGATGAAGCCGACGTCGCGGCCGTCCAGCTTAACGGGCTGCGGCTTGACCCCTGAAATGGCGACAGCCTGCATGGAATACATGTCACCGTCGGTACAGGCGTCGCCATGCAACCAGACCACGGGCCAGTTGGCATTTTCTGTTTCAGCGATAAATTCCGGATAGTGTTGTTTGCCTGCGAAAACAAACTGACTGAGGATGGAAGCCTTCAGCTCTTTCGCTGTGCCACGGAGAATCCGGTTCATGTTCTGTCCGGACTGCACGGTGATGCAATGCTCGGCATGCGACGGCAGGGTTAGTGTGGCGACATCGGCGTCATAATCGGTTTTTGAAATGTGCGCAGTCAAAATAAATCCTTTCAGTTGATAACTTGTATGGAAATGGCGTCGATGGTGAAGTCCACGGTTTTCTTATTCTTGCCCTTGAATTTAGGAAGCGGATTGTAGTCCGGATCGTCGGGTGACCGGTTAACTCGAATGGTCCCGTTGAGAAGAACGGTCGCCGTGTCGCCCGGCTCGGCGTTCGGGCTGACCGCCAAGATAATTTCGCCGCTCAGCCCTGTGATGATGCCGGTTTTCAGGGTGAGCCATTCAGGAGGTTCTGCCAGGGTCAGTTTGATGCCGCGCTCGACATCGCCCCGCCATTTGGCCGTTGCGTTGATACTGATTTCTCCACCGGGACGGGCGTGAAGCACGCCGTTTTGCGGAAGATTCAGGATCACCGTTACGGGGTCGGGGTCGGTTATCTCAACGAGCAGCTGTTGTGCGGTTACCAGATGGCGATAGAGAAAAGCCTGCATCATGTCTTCGGCCGGAACAGCGCGCCGCGTGACCGTCCGCGTTCCGCAGTCGGCCGTGCCTTCGATTTCGAGCGTTACGGTCTGTTTTTCCGCCTGCGCTCTCGCGACGATCACGACACGGGTTGAGTCTACCCCGTTGGGAATAACGGCCCGTTGAAGTTCAATCCCTAAAGGCGCATCCGGAGCGGACAGTTGTATTTCGCCAGTGAACCCGCCGGAGCGGATGGCATGGACCGTTACAATCGCTGTTCCATTTCGCGGAATACGCAGGCTCGCCGGAACGATCCGCAACTGGTAGTCGGGCTGTTCCGTGCCGATCATCAGGCGATAGGCATAGTCGTCACCGCCTTTACCCTGCTGGTCATTCAGCCGCACAAAATAGGTCCCTGTTGCGGGCAAGGTGATATCCATGCGGGAGTCGGATTGATGCGTGATCAATCCAAAACTTTTGTCGGCGACATCATCATTCGTTGCCAGCATCTGTTTCTGCGCGTTAAACAGTGTCAGGCGGGAATCCAGCGGAGACCCGAGCCGACGGGCGAACACTTCAATCGTTTTTTTCTCTCCATCGATTCCCTCGAAACAGAACCAGTCCTGATCGCCCGGCTTGCCGATGGTTCCGTTGATGACGATGTCATTTGTCACGGCATGAGCCTGTGAGAACTGATTGTTGGGCTCGCGTTCCAGACTGTCGGGCAGCGGCGATACGCTGAAGTTCCGGATATTGGAACGAATCCCGTTTTTCTCGACACGGATGGGCTGCATCTCCGGCGCGTTGTCTCCGGTTTTCAACTTTATTTTTGTGTAAGGAAGATTCACACCGTACAGCGATACATCCGCCGTGCTGTTCACCGCGCCGCCGAGAGGAAATATCCGTTCAATAAACGGGATTTCGCCGATGGAGATGCGATAGACGAAATCCTCCCGCCCGCGGAAAATCGAATCGCGGATCGAAAGCACATAGTCCCCGTCTGCCGGCACGGTATAGATCAGCACCGGATCCGGACTGCACTGGTAATCGTCGTCATAAGCCACCTGATTTCCCTTTGCATCGTAAAGGGTCAATACGGACTGGACCCAGCCGGGAACCGCATCCGCCAGATAAGGGACCAGCGAACGGGCCGCCACCTCAAAAACCCGCGTCTGGCCCTTGCGGGCGCGGAAGCGGAAACAATCCACATCACCCGGCATGAGCTGTCCGTTCACCAGAACGGGGAAAGCAGGCAGGGTCTCTGCCTTTGCCGGCAGATCGTTCAGCTCTTTTTCGGATATTTCAGGTATCTGCCCGATTTGAAACAGAAGCGGGTTGGAAAGCCCGTTGGTTGCGGAAAGTCTCAACTCATAATCGCCCGGCCGCAACGTTCCCGGCAGGGTGATCTCCAGCGTGAGCCGTTCGGAGATCTGCGGGTTAAACTGTTTTTTGGCAGCCATCGCGGGGTTTTCTTTGTCCTCGCGTCTCTCCTCGTTCACCATGGCCATTTCCTGATTAGTCAGATCGAGCTGGCGCTGCATCAGTTCCTTGATAGATTCATCCGTTGTTTCGGCCATTTTGGCTTCAATAATTTCTTTCGTGCGCTTAACTCTCGTGGCTTCCTTCCGGTCATAGATGCGGAGATAGTCCATCTGCCGGACTTCCACCGGGGTGCCGGAGAGATTGATGCCGGAAAAATCTTTCAAATACTGACCGCCGACTGTAACGGTGAGTTTTGAGCCCGGCATGCCGCCCGCCGGATAGACAAATCCCACATGGGGCATCACCGCCGCACGAGCCAGTGATGCGAAACCCACCAGCAGAAATATCAAAATTGATTTTTTTTGCATCGTTTCACCATTCCACTGCTTTCACCCTAAATACAAATGAACTAACCGCTAATTTTCACTAATGGACACTAAATCACCCATAAAATCAATCTGCCTCATCTGCCTAGACCATCCGCTTCAGCTCACCAAACCCATGAGAGACTTACTATTTGCAACTCATTCATTATTAGTGGGTAAAAAATTAGTGGCTCCATTTTCCTTTTCAGGTTTACATGATCTCTCGAAGCAGGCCGCCGCTTGCCACTTTGATCTTGCTGTCGGCGAATGGAGAGAAGAAGGCCGTTTTTCCGTCCGGCGTTGGCAGCGTACCGTTCGGATCAATCCCCATCAGTTCATAAATGCTGGCGGTCAGGTCCCAGGGATAGATCGGGCGCTCGATCACTTCCTCGCCGCGCGGACCGGTTACCCCGACAACCTGCCCGCCTTTAAACCCGCCGCCGGCCACCAGATGAGAGAAAGCCTTGCCGTAGTGACTGCGGCCGCCGCTCCACGGAGCGTCCCAGTCGACCTTCGGAGTGCGCCCGAATTCGCCGCCACACCAGACAATCGTCGAGTCCAGCAGCCCGCGATCTGAAAGATCCTGCAGAAGCGTTGAAAGCCCTCGATCCAGTTCCGGCAACATGCGCGACATCAGTTCAAAATGTTTTTTGTGGGTGTCCCATCCCGGGGCGTTGATCGTGACAAACGGCACTCCGGCTTCGACCAGTTTACGGGCCTGAAGACACGATTGGCCGAACGTGGTCTTTCCGTAAGAAGTACGGGTCTCCTCCGATTCTTTGGACAAATCAAACGTATTCTTCGCCTCGCCCAGAATCAGCGAATAGGCGTCCTGCTTGTTTTTGCCCATCTGATGGATGAGGGGGCTCCCCTCCATGGAACGGGCAAACGTGTCGAGATTTTCCAGCAACGTGCGCCGGCTCTGCTGACGGGCATCTGAGATTCCTTCCGCGATGACTCCTTCGACCGCAAAAGGTGTTTTTGCCGGGTCACCGCCGGTTGAGAACGGCTGGTATTTTGATCCGAGAAAACCGGCCTCAGAAAACCGGCCTTGCGGTTTCGTCAAAGCAACGTAAGGAGGAACCAGTCCGTTGTATCCTGCGCTGTATCCTTTTTTGTAGGAAACGACAGCGCCCATAGACGGATTGACGATTCCATCCACCGGCTTGGTTCCTGTCATCACTATATAGGAAGCGGTTTCATGGCTGTTGTCGCCGTGAGTCATTCCGCGCAGCAGTGAATATTTATCGGCCATCTTCGCGAGCCGCGGAAGATCCTGACAAATCCGGATGCCCTTTACATTCGTTTCGATCGGCTTGTCGTATTTTCCATAATAATCATATCCGGCGCTGGGCTTTGGATCAAACGTGTCGAGATGACATGGTCCGCCCCACAACCAGACCTGAATCACAGATTTGGCTTTGGCGACCAGCGGATTGATCGCAGCAGCGGCCTTCAGAGCAAACCAGTCGGAGAGCATCAGTCCGGCCGCGCTGACCATGCCGAGCTGCAGTGCGCGGCGGCGGGAAATAGGATGCCGGAACAATGAACTGTTCATAATCACCTCATCATTAATGTTTGAGACTGAACTCACTGGTATTAATCAAAGCCCATGCCAAATCATAAGAACCGTTGTCAATTTGACCCGACGAGGCAATATAATCCAGAGCGATTTTCTGCTCCGCTTGTGTTGGTGTCCGGGAAAGAATTTCCAGA
>JBAWXO010000087.1:0-7182 GCA_037144035.1 Kiritimatiellales bacterium | reverse complement strand
TGGAGCAGTCCGGCGGCGATAAGCCGAGTCAGTATCTCCGCTGTCGGGCGGTCAATCTGGTTTCTTGAGATAGCATTATAAGGAGCGAAGGAACCGCTTCCGTTTTCGAATGTTTCATGAAGACAACCGCACTGTACGGCCAGAAATTTTCATAAACCCGTTCTGTCAGTTCGGGCTCAGGCAGACCTTTTTCTAATGCCCGCAAAAGTGTCAACTGCCGGATGGCATCCTGTAAAGGCTGTATTGCACCGTCATTAAACCGGTTATCAACTAATAATTTTGCCATGGAGAGCTTCCGGTTCGCTTCGGCCAGAAGCTCTTTCATTCGCGCTTTTATCGCATCGGGAATCTCTTGTTTTTCAGGGACGGGATAAAGCGGGCGCTGGCTCCCGGCAGACTGGAGCAGTCCGGCGGCGATAAGCCGAGTCAGTATCTCCGCTGTCGGGCGGTCAAGGATTTCAAGCGACCGCTCTTCACCGAATACTTCGTGTGAAATTGCATGAATACGGTCTTTGAGCTGAGCGATATTCCCATCGACGGTAATAATGATTTTCGTTTGCCCGGATGCCGTCCGCTCTTCACAACCAAGCAGGGTTTCGCCCAGCGCTTCGGCCAGTCGCCCGGCGAACACGAAAGGTTGTTCGGCGACCGGAACAGATTTCGGCTGTTTCTCAGGCTCCGAGGTTCCCATGAGGAGTTCGAGCCGCTCGAAGAATTTCTGGCCTCCGCCTTTTAGTTTCACATTGCTGAATTCACCGATGCGGTCGAGTAAAGCATCGGCCAGCCCCTGCTTGGTTGCCAGTGTTTCGAGCATCCGGTGTTCAATGGTCTTTTCAGAAACGAGTTTGACAACGGTTACGGGGCGCTGCTGGTGCTTGCGCCAGACGCGGGCGATACGCTGTTCCAGCTTGGCGGGGTTCCATGGCAGATCGCAATTAATTACGACGCTGGCGTTCTGCAGATTCAACCCGACTCCGCCGGAGTCGGTGCTGAGGAAAATACGAGCCTGCGGGTCGTTCTTGAACCGGTTGATTTCGGCCCGCCGTTTCTGCTGAGGAACGCTGCCGGTATGCCAGACGGTTCCAATGGCCTGTGCATCACAATATTCACGAATCAGCTCAAGCATCTTCACCCATTCGGAAAAGATGACCACCTTCACGTCCTTATCCGTTAATACCTCTTCGAGCAAACTTTCGATTTCAGGCAGCTTCGGACAATCCTTATGCTTCGTATCCAGAATGTAGGGCGTGTCGCACAGCATCCGCATCATCGCTAATTCCCGCTGGAGCTTTTCCAGTTCCTCTTTGCGAAGCGGGCGTTTTTTCGCCATTTCCACGAGAATCTTAACCTGATTTTCGTGCTGCTTGTAGAACTTTGTCTGCACGGAACTCATCGGCACAAACAACGTCCGGTCAGAGCGGTCGGGTAGCTCCTTTTCCACATCGGCCTTGCGTCGGCGCACCATTAACGGCTTTACGCGATCGTGCAACCGGTCAAGGTTTTTGTATTCCTTCGGTCGTCCGCGTTCGTCAAATTGGTAATATTCCCGGTTGAAGCGGAAGAGCGAGCCGAGCCGGGCCGGATCGATGAAGTTTACGATCGAATATAAATCATCAATACGGTTTTCAATCGGCGTACCGGTCAATACGAACGCATAGCGGCTTTGCAGTTTCTTAATAGCCTGTGCGGTTTTTGTGCTCCAGTTTTTGATGCGCTGCGCTTCGTCGAGCACGACCACATCCGGCCTCATGCGCTTGTTGATTTCGTCAAAGTCGTGCATCACCTGCTCATAGTTCACCAAGGTGAAAAACTCGCCGTTTTCGTAATGGCGCCAGCGCTTTTCTGGCGCGCCGAAAACGACGCGGCTTCCAAGGTCTGTAAACTTCGCAATCTGCTCTTCCCACTCTGACTTGAGCGATGCCGGGGTCACCACCAGCACCCGGCGTGCTTTTCCCATTCTATGGAGCAGCGCACAAGCGGCCACCGCTTGAATCGTTTTGCCCAGACCCATCTCATCTGCCAGCAACGCCCGCTCGGTGAAGGCCAGATGTAGCATTCCTTCGCGCTGATAAGGATAGAGCGGCAGTTTTGTTTCCTGCTGCGGATATTCACCGGAAACCACCTTTGCCTCATATTCCCGCCGTAACAGCTTCCGTTCCATATCCCGTCGGCGCGACTCCAGCCACGGTTCCACTTCCTGTGAAATGCGCAGTTTCGAGGAGCGCACTTTTTTTACATCATCCAGAAACCCTTCCGGGTCGCCGACGGTGCCGTCTGGATTCATCCAGTTTTCCAAAGACGAAGGTAGCAGATGTAGATTCCGTTCAATCCGAAGCTCATGGCGATCCGGTGCGACATCTACCCGATTCGATCCGTTTTTAAGCGCCTCATCAAAAGCCTTGCGCTCCGTTTTCTGAAGATGCAGCAGTACGGCTTCAACATGCTTGTCGGTTCCCAGTCCGTTGATCTGAAAATCAACCGTGTCTGAAGAAAACACACGGTTTTTAAGGTCACGGATTTCAACCGAATATTCCGCGCCGCTTTGCGAGCTCACTTTAAAATTCGATAAAATCGGATGGCGGGGATCCGTATTTTCAATGGAAAGAGGAGGAGATTCGATGGCCCGCAACCGCCGACGATTACGCTCATGCTCATCTGTTGTGTTCCAATCTGTAACCGGCGGCAAACTCTGTTTCAGCTCTTCTGCCGGACTCAGCTTTTTCTTCTTCTTCCTTTGTGTCTTCAATGAACGCCTCCAAATCACACGATTATTGCTCCGATAGTAAATCCAAAAGCGCGATCGTCAATCTGGATTTACATTACGGAACCACAGCGGTCCCTTTATTCAAAATCAGAGGAGAATGTACGATTGCCGCATAATCCTCTGAATATGGCAGTAAGACCAATCCGTCATTTCATCGAACGACCCCCGCTGACGCTCAAACATTGGTCTCCGGCCTTTGATTTATGATCCGGGATGCTTGACGGCGAAACGGCGCGGGATTACCGTCCGCACAGACAAAAAAGGAATTTATCGAAAAACTTTAAAACAAAAAATTTAATGCGTTAACGCGCAGTGTTGCTTCGTCAGAAAACCGCGAATTTTTTAGCAAGAAGCGAGACACGCGGAGACGCGCCCAATAAAGGCGCGGCTCCCTGTCTTGTGTTTCTTGCTGGGGCTTCGCGGTCCCTCTGATGAGGCACGGGCTTGGAGTCCGCGCCCCTTTTTGTTTCCAATCCTTGGAAACAACCTCGGCATAGTCCTGTAAGGACGAAGCCGGGTTAAGTTGGCGGCTCCTTGCCAGCACAAGGAAGCACGCCTAATGGGGATTTTGAAAACAGCTCTTTTGCTGACTGCCGCACTGATTATTGTGCTGCTGGTCAGCCGCAGCATCCGCAAGGCGGTTTGCGTAGCCGCCGGATACGGCATCTACACGCTTCTCAGCGAATTGTATGACATGGTGCTCTGGCCGATTATTCAGGGTGCTTATGGCGTCAACGGCGTGATCGGCATGTCACTCGGAGCCGTGGCCATCAACTTTGTGATTTTATCCATCTACCAGCGGCAAAAGGTGGATTGGCTCGGTGTTGGTGTCGTTGATGAATTGGTGAATCGCAGTACCCGAACGGCTGAGCGGCTCCTTGCACATCCAACATGGATCGGCGTATTTCTTGTTCTTCCTGCTCACGTCCTGCAACTCTTTGCGTGGGCGCTCAAATCACCTTGGCTGGGGTTCCTTGTGCTGTCGATTTGCACCGACTCGTTCATTACTACCGCTTTTATGCGGCAGGGCCGGTTCGGCCCGCTCGAACGCCGGGATATGGTCATCTTCTTCGCCAGTTCTTTGGTGAGTTGTGGGCTTTGGGCTATTTGGAATGCCGGAGTCATTGCCGTGTTTCAACAACTGTGGAGTAATCTTATATGACACTGCAACCTGACCAATTGATTACAACCAACGCAGGTATTCCTGTCGTCTTGAGAAACACTGGAAGGCATGGCCTCGGCGTTTTTGCCGTTGAGACCATTCGGCTCAATACACGGATTGATACGTTTTCGGGCGAACGTATGATACCAATTTCGCATGATTTCCGGTTTTTATTACCGCGCCCAACGGACGCGGCTACAGGAAATCGTTCAACCTGTGGGTGCGGACGGTGGCCGCGCCTGTACCGAATGTCATACGGGTTTGGTATGAGTTATGACAAGTGCGCTGATCTCGTCCTGTCTGGATTGATCCGTGTAGACGACCCGCTACAGATAGACAATCGCCTGTATCTGATTTTGGAAGGCATTTCTTATTACTTCAATCACTCCTGCGATCCCAATGCGGGTTTTCGTAATGAAAGCGACCTCTTTGCTATCCGTGATATTTCTGCCGGAGAAGAGATCCGATATGACTATTCGTCTGTCGTTTCACCTGCCGTGCCGATTTCAGTGTGGATAATGGAATGCGGGTGCGGTGTTGCCAATTGCCGTCAACGGATCGGCCATGTCTTAACACTCCCGCCAGAGCAGATTGCCCTCTATCTGAAACATGGGGCATTTCAAACCTACATGCTGAATGAACTTCAGCAACTCGGCGTGTTGCTGGGTAATCATAAAGGACTGGGAAAGGCGAAGCATTCATTGACGCATAGTTGGCTCAGCCCGTTTTGCGAAGCCCGCACGTCAGCGGGTGGTAAGGGAATCTTTGCCAAGGCAGCACTGAATGCCGGTGACATTATTTGCATACAAGGCGGACATGTTATGGGCAGCCATGATGAACCCGTATTCTCAAATGGCGGTGATTTTGCCATCCAGATTGCGGACGGTTTTGCTTTAGGGACGAAATATGAGCACGAGCTGGAGGATACGGATTATTTCAATCACAGCTGCGAGCCGAATGCAGGATGGAAGGGGCAGATATTTCTTGTTGCCATGCGGGACATCGAAGCCGATGAGGAAGTCCGTTTTGATTATGCCACGGTTGTTTCTCTGGAAGGATATGACTTCTCCTGTTTATGCGGTGCACCCGGGTGCCGAGGGCGCGTCACTTGTCGTGATTGGATGATCCCGGAGCTTCAGAAAAAGTATGAAGGGTGGTTCCAATGGTATCTTCAGGAGAAGATCAACAAACTGAAAAGCCCAGCGAAGTGAACCTTTCGGATTTCCATTGCACGATTCAGGAAGCCACGGAAGAAATCCGGTGCCGACGCGAACATCCAGCACTGTTACGGACTGTCGAACAACACCTTGGCAGCAGGTTTCCATCTTTCTTTAATGATGGGCCGAAAGCATTGTATTTTCCACCTGTCGTGTCTCCCAACACATGGTTGCATCATGTGAATGAAACCGCCGAACAGATGGGATTAAGTCCAATTTGTTTTGAGTGTACCGGCGACAAGTTTTGTTCTGATAACTATACAAAGCTTCATTTGGGCTACTTACGTTTCTTTCATCGCCGTGATCGAAACGGACTGGCTATAACCACCCGTATGCCGATTGTGGATATGAATGCGGCAGGCGGGCGACGCTTCAAAGAAATACACACACTATGGGGCGAAGAGCTGGTTTCTTTTCATCATCGTTTGACGGCGACTATATTTCCGGACATCGAAGTCAGTGACATGTCGGAATGGGCTGAATCATGGGGAGGAGTCGAGGCGTACTACGACGCCTACTTGAGCCTTTGCGTAGGTCATTGCGTCTTGTTTGAGAGTTTCCTGATGAATAGTTATGAACGTGATTTTACGGAGAATGTTTTTATACCGGCCTTCAAACGGGTGACAGAGCGGTTTGGGTTCAAGCCGCTGATTGTTCCGCTGGAGCCGATTGAAGGCCCGATTGATCTCTACTGGTACAGTTATCCGGAGTCCATCAAACCGCTGGTGCTGGGAGCCATGTCCGGCGTGCGGCAGTAAGCAGCCAACCCGCTGATTGTTACAGCAAAGCCGTTTCTCCGGATGGGAGTGAAGAACCGATTGCTTCATAGCCCGTGATCCGGCGTTCGAACATGCGCGTAAGAACCGGATTCCCTTGATCCACATAATCATAAATGCGCACTTCAGTTTTTGAATCATGCAGGCGATGCAGCCGTCCGGCGTATTGAGATATGATTCCCCGCCAGGAAACCGGCAGGGCCAGAAAGAGTGTATCGAGACGGGAATCGTCGAAGCCTTCGCCCAGATAGCGTCCGGTTGCCAGAATAACGTGCGGCACATCCTTCCAGTCGTTCAATTTTCCATTGATTTCCACCATTTTCTTTCTCCCGAGTCCGCCCTTGAGCACCACCACCCGGTCGATTTCCGGTTTGAGCAATTCGTGAAGCAACTCCAGATGGCGGGTACGCTCCGTGAGAACCAACGGGCTGCGGCCTTCTTTGAATGCGATGACAATATCTTCTGCTATGCGCCGGTTCCGGTCTGCTGACTCCGCCAGTAAACGGTAGATTTGTGCAACAGGAAGTTCATCCGTTTCCGGAAATTCAACATCGCGGCAGTTGCGGATAACCACTTTGTGGTCAAACGGTCTCTGCGCGGCATGTTTCCTGTCATTCGCCTTGTAGCGTACCGGCCCGCATTGCATAAAAACAATCGGATGATGGCCGTCGCGGCGGGTCAGTGTCGCAGAGAGTCCCGTCACATATTTTGCCCGGCACGCCCGCAAAACATCCTCAAAGCTCTTCGCCGAAATATGATGACACTCGTCAATAATCACCTGCCCGTAATCCGCTACAATGTCGTCAACCGCACCCTTTTTATTGAGGCTCTGTATAACTGCTATATCAATCTGTCCCGATACTTTTCGTTTTCCGCCGCCGATTTGGCCGATGTTTTTTCGTTCGATGCCAAGAAATACCGATAAGCGTTCCGCCCATTGTCCCATCAACTGTTTCCGGTGAACCAGAATGAGGGTGTTGGTCTTGCGTTGAGCAATCAACCACGCCGCCAGTACGGTTTTCCCGAAAGCCGTCGGCGCAGACAAAACGCCGGTGTCATGCTTTAACAACGCCTTACCGGCCAGCATCTGTTCATCTCTTAATTCTCCGCAAAACGTAACGTTCAGTATCCTGCCCGCCGTTCGCTGATCGGAAAGCTGCACATCAATATTCAGCGATTTCAGTAGAACGATCAGTTCGTCGATGCAACCGCGCGGCAGGCCGATGTGGTCAGGAAACTCCTCGGCACACGCTATAATGCGCG
>JBAWXO010000086.1:0-7272 GCA_037144035.1 Kiritimatiellales bacterium | reverse complement strand
CGCATGAAACCCGAGCCTTCGGCGAAGGGTAGCCATGCAAAAATCAGCATGATGGAAATTAAGATTTCTCGTTTCAAAAGATTCACCGGCTCCTCCTTCGGGCTTTTTCCCAATCCCTGGAAATCCGGCGGCAAGTTAGCACACTTTTTCCAAGGGTTGGAACCGGAAACTCTGTGCGCCGAGTCCAAGGTTTGCCTTTGTCTTCGCCGATGCCGCGTGATAAAACGGCCCCGTGGTCGAGGTGATTTTGGTTAATTTAAGGCTTTTTTTGCGGCGAAAGTCTGGCATTGTCCCGCGCTTTCCCGCGTATAACCTGTTTTCTGAAAGGACGCATACATGATTAAAAAAGGCGGAACTTATGTGGTGATGGGCCTGCTCAACACCGACTCCATCGCCTACGCCACCGGCAAGATGATCGAGGAGCTGGGCGGCAAGGTGATTTACACGGTGCAGAACGAGCGCCTGAAAAAGATCTTCTTTGACCGCGGCTGCACCGATATCCCGCAGGAAGAAAAGGACATGATGGACATCCGCTACTGCGAGGTGACCATCGAAAGCGAAGTCCGCGCCCTCTTCGAAGGCATCGGAAAACTGGACGGCGTCGTGCATTCGATCGGCTTCGCCAATCCCAAGACCTGCCTCGGCGATCATATTTACACCGACGCGATTGAGGATGTTAAGCAAGGCTTTCATATCAGTTGCGCCTCGCTGGCGACGGTTTCGCAATTCGCGCAGGAGCATATGCCGAAGGGCGGCTCGATCGTAACGCTCTCTTTCGCCTCGCAGGTCGCCTTTCCCTTCTATAACTGGATGGGCGTGAACAAGGCGGCGCTCGAAGCGCTGGTGCGCGCCTTGGCCCGCGAATATGGCCGCGAGCACGTCCGCGTCAACGCCGTCTCCGCCGGACCGCTCGCCACCAAAGCCGCCAAATCCATTCCGCACTTCGCACATTTGGCCCGAGTTTGGAAAAAAATGAGCCCGTTGCCGTGGGATGTGATCAACGATAAGAAGGCAGTCGCCCACGCCGTCGTTTTCCTGCTGGGCGAAGGTTCCAAAAAAATCACCGGACAAACCCTCTACGTGGATGGAGGCGCCTCGGTTGTCGGCGGCGAACTGCTTCCAAAAGAACGGCCGATCAAATCCATGCCGGCCAAACGGAGAGCTGCCGCCAAAGAACGGCTCGAAAGAATGCGGGAGCTTCAAAAACTTCACTCGCGGCACTGACCAAACAGAAAGACTATCTGGAAAGCGTTTTTTACGCCGGTTGTCCGGTGTGCGGAACGGCTTGGGCAAAATCAATCAGCGGCGGTGGTTCTGCTCGTAATCCTGGCGGCAAGAGGCCCCCCCGCCACTACGATAAAAGGCGCCCCGACATGCGGAGCGCCCTGTTAAAACTGAAATTAAAGTCTAAAAACTCTGTTTCAAACGAGCAGGCCGCGCAATACTACCGCACGCAGCCAGCAACAACGCCGTATTCGGCTCAGGAATTTGCATCGTTCCGGCCTGCTCCGGAAACAGATGTATCGGCGAGTCTATGGCGTTGCCGTTAGCAGAATCCGTGTTCAGGTGCAGGCTTTGAGGCGGATTCATTCCGGTGCTGTCTTCCACCCGAATCATTGCCGAATAAAAATAAAAATCGCCGGCGGGACAGCCACTATCCTGAAATACCACTCCACAACCCCGGCCTGAAGTAACCGCGCCGGTGTAAGCTCCGACAGAAAAATCGCCCCATACGGAAGCGAATCCAGGCTCAGGAGTGAACGTCACACACACCAAGAGCTGTGTCGCCGTTTTTCAGTTTCTGTTTAGAGCAAATTCAAAAGAACTGTAGCCGCGTCTTTTGGAGGGTCGCCGGCCTCGGCGACCATGGACGGCGAGGCCGCCGTCCCTCCAGAGAGAAATGAGATCGGCTACACCTTTTCATAAAACGCTATAGTTATTCCCATACCGCCTCCACAAAGTCTTTTCCCTGCCCCTGTACGTTATATGCCTTTGCTAAATATGGCTTACAGTAACTTTTTGAAGAATCCGTCTTGTTTTAATTGTTATAACGGATAGTCTTTGATGAGAAGTATATTTGTTCAACTGAATTTTTTATCTAAACAAACCGAGGAATATCATGCCTTTTTATCAATTCAAAAACGGTGGTAAACAGATTGAAATCTACACTCCGGATACGATCGCAGACTGGAAAAACTATTTGTTTAATGACGATTATTACATGGAGGTCAATCAGGCCGGTCAGGGATCAAGCCAGGTGATCAAACCGCTCCGCCGCCCTGCGTCCGGATCCTACCGCTATTTCTTTCTGAAAGACATGGATACTAGCAACGCATGGAGCGCTACGGTACGCCCTCTGCCTGAACGTCCGGACAAATACCGCTGTGTACATCATTTGACCCACTCTGAGTTTTTCTCACTTAATAACGGCATACGCACCGCAGTGTGCGTTTTTGTTCCGAAAACCGGATGCAGGGAAATCTGGTCGGTGCGGGTGAAAAATGAAACCGACAAAGCTAAAAACCTGTCGCTTTTTTCGGTGGTTCCATTCTCCGACGGCGGGCTGATGAACGCCAATGGCTGGTACGACGAAAAAGCGGAAACCACATTCAGCTATTTCTTCCCCTACCACACCACATATGAACAGAAGGCGCAGGTCGAACATCTCAATACCCTGAGCTATGTATTTGCCAGTCGTCCTCCGATCTCGACCGATGCCAACGAGCGCATTTTTTTCGGTGCGGACGATCCCTACCGCCTGCCCGTTGCCGTAATAAACGGGTGCTGTTCCGGCTCGGTCTGCAACAGCGAAAAGCCAGTCGGAGCCTTCCAGCACGAGATCCAGTTGGCCCCGGGAGCATCCGACGAGATCCACTTTGTGATCGGTTTTGAGAACTGCGAAAAGCATGTTGCCGCCATAAAAACAGAACTTCTCAAAGAAGGTGCCATCGAAACGGCGCTCCAGGTGATGATCCGATACTGGGATGATATCTGTGCCCAATTCACGGTCCAAACGCCGGATGAAAACATTAATCTGTTTATGAACTACTGGATCAAAAAACAAAACCAGTTCCAGCCGCGTCTGAACCGCCTCTGTGCGGTTTTCCCGGTTCGCAACCCGCTACAGGACTTTATGGGTTACAGCATGTTCAACCCGCCAGGCGCGTTCGAACTACTGGTCGAGAAATTCAAGCAGCAAAGCATCTCCGGCTTCCTTCAGCAGTGGCATACTGAAGATGGCAAAAACGAACACGGCCTCTGCAAACTCAACTTTATGGACGGAGGATTCTGGCTGACTATCTGCGCCTTGATTGTGGTGCATCAGCACGGCGATGCATCCCTGCTGGACACCAAGACCGGCTATGTCGACAGCGATACAAATGAAACTCTCTATCAGCACATGAAGCGGGCCCTCGCCTACCTGACCGAACAGCGCGGAGCCCATGGTTTCTGCCTGTTCGGTGAAGGCGATTGGACAGACCCAGTCAACGGCCCCGGACGCAAAGGCCGCGGTGAATCGACCTGGAGTACCTGTGCGCTGAGTTTCTCAGCCAAGATGCTGATCGAATTTGCCGAAGAGCGGGGTGACGCGGCCTATGCGAGTGAGTTGCGCGCCCTGCGCGCCGAGATCAAAGAACTCGTCAACCGGCATGCATGGAACGGTCAGTGGTATGTCTGCGGCTTCGATGATGACGGCAAGTCGTTCGGCAATCCGGATGAAGAAGAAGGCCGGATATTCATTAACAGCCAGACCTGGCCCATCATGGCGGACATCGCTGAAGGAACGCAGATCGATACGATTTATGCCGCACTCGATAATCTGGCAACCCCGGCGGGGCCCCTGCTCGTCTGGCCGGTCTTCACCAAATATAATTCGACCTGGGGGCGCATCAGCCTCAAGCTGGCAGGTACCAGCGAAAACGGCTCCATCTACTGCCATGCCTCCATGTTCAAAGCCTACGCCGACTGTTACGCCGACCGGCCGCGGATTTCTGATTACATTGACGCCGGAACGAAAAATCGAACTGAGCCTGAACGACCCCTACTCCGGTTCGCACTGGACCTCGAGCCGGATCGTCAGCCGCCAGCAAGACACGCATATCGTTATCATTATCGACGGCGGACCAAAAATCATCTCGATGATTTTTGACGGCGTGTTTGACGACGGCGGACCGGACCACTGCTTCGGATTTGGACGTTTCAATCCGTACCTGCACAGTCCGAACGGCGGAGATTTACAGAGCCGTGCCGGACTGATCGAATGCCGTATTTATAATTTCGCTTTAATGACCGCACAAGCCGTCGCGCTATTTAGGCAACGTTTCCCGTAACACGAACTTTCCGATGTCCGCATCGGTCTATGTCTCAGTCCATAATATGCACCATAATGAAGTCGAACAAAGCGGACGGGGCGCTAATGTGCGAAGGGTGAGCAGTGATTCCAGTGAACGTGCAACGAATCGAACCGTAAAACCAAACAAGGAGGAAGGTTATGAGAAGAGTAGCGGCAGTTCTATTGATCGTGTCGGCAATGGCTTCCGTGCAGACGGCGTACAGCCGTTCGCTGTTTTGTGCCGATTTAGGAAGCGGCAATCAAACGGAATTTGAAAAGCTCGTGATTCAGGGCGGCGTTATTAAATCGGAAAAGGGCGCCTCGCTGATTGATTATTTTTACGCCTTTCATTTTGAATCCATTCTTAATCTGATTACCCCTCTGACCGGTGAGGTGCGGGCGTATGCCGCGCAAAAAAATCAGGGGAAGCCGTTTTTGATTTCCGCCAACCTGCGGGGCGGACAGCATCACGGGCGCTGGATCGAAACCGCCGTTCCCTTTGATTATTTGAACAACGAAACAGATATTCCGGAAATGAACACGGGGCTGGGAGAATATCTGGCAGACCGCCAGCTAAGTGAAACGGTCGGAACCGGTATAATGGTTATGGCGGCAGCAAGTGCCAATGCGCGCTGGAACAGACAGGAAGAGCCCGTCCGCTATGGCCGCGCGGTTGCGCTGGCGTATGCTACCGGGGCAAATATGCATATTCCGTGGTGCCTCTACGACGGCTCTGAACACCAGCGGTTTTACGGACGTCCGGAAACGCATGCAAAATATTTTCAGCTGGTAGCGGATCATGCGGACTTTTTCAACGGGTACGCGACGCTGCTCTGGCACGCCATTCAGGTGCCGTACGGGAATGAGGGTATCACCAATATGGTTGTGTTGCGGGAACGGACGGAACATCTTTTCCTGGCCGGCGTGCCGACGACCATCGAGTTTGTTTTTCCTAATCCGGAACTAAAAAAACGTCTGCCGCCTCTCCGCTGGTCCGGCAGGCCTACAAGCCGGCAGTCTGTTTATGATGACGCTTTGCCGAAAGCGCCGTCAGAAGGGGACAAATCCTATGAGTCCCGGTTTTACCCTCCGGTTCTGCGCGCGGCCTCCGGTTCCGGCAATGCGCCGCTGATCGCTCACATTATTGCAAAAACAACAGACCGCGCCAGCGGCAGGGAGGCCCATTTTACCGTTTCTCCGGAACTGCTCGATCCGCAGAATGTCAGCAAGGTTGAATTTGTTACGGAAGATGAAAAGAGTGTTTCCGTCGTCCCGTTTACGGCGAATACCTCGGGAACGGTGGTTGCGGTTCCGCCGCAAACCGGCGATTGGGGCATTTTTAAATTTCACACGAAAACTCCTGTCACGCTGTCCTATGTCGAACCTGAAAAATTTCGCGCGGTTGTAAAAGCCGCCGAGGTGCCGGCCATGCGCATGATGCGCTTCAACCAGCGCTGGCAGCGTCCGGACTGGGTGCAGAAATATTTAGACAGTATGCCGCCGGATCCTTTCGATGAGTTCCGGGTCAGCCGGATTACATGGGAATATGACAACGGCGCGGCTGTTCGCAAATATGCGGCGGATAAAGGTCTGGCCTATCACGGAGCCATTGCCGTGTCCGAATCCCTGATGGGCACTCTTGCCGGAATGTTCAAGCATGACGAGGCCTATAACCCGCCGGATTGGACGGGGTATGCCCTGGACGCCAAAGGGGTGGCTCTTTACCGGCGAGAGAACTTCACCCCGCCGCGTTATTGCACCTCATTCTCTTCTCCGGCACTGTTCACCTGGCTTCTGGAGCGCAACAAAAAGTGGGTGGATATCGGTGCAGACGGCATACAATGGGACGATGTCTCCAATCCGTTGAATCAAGTGTGGTTGCTGGGGGGCGATTACAACGAGGCGTCGCTTAAGGCCTTTATTCAATATTTAAAGAGGCATGACACCGGGATCGAAGCGACAAGCATAGATGAGGTTAAGAAGCTCTTGAAAGATGCGGTTGCTTCTACTTCGCCGGTTATTTTCCACCGGGATATAGACGCCGCCAATGCCGATTTCGTAAAAGTTGCCTTCGATGCGGCGGCGGACAATCGTGCGAAGCTCTGGATCAAAACCCTTCCCTTCTCCAATTCCGGAAAACCGCTGGATATTACGGTGACATTTCGCCTGGGCGGAGAAACCGGGCGGTCCGGCGGCGCGTTCTATTTGCTGGACGGCTCGGGAATGCTGACCACCACTCCGATTGTGAAGAATTCTGAAATATCCTGCTATTACAACGGAAAGTCGAATCCCTCCGGCCTCCGCAGCGGGAAGGCCGGTGACTGGCAAACGATCCGGTTCCATTTCAATCCGGTCGCAGGCCTGTATAAACTTTCGACGGATGATGGAAAGACCTGGAGCGGCAACATGGGCTTCAGAAATAATTTGAAAGATGGAACTGAGCAGTTGTCATTCGGTATATACTTGAATCCCAAAGAAGGATCTTTTGATTTGCGACGGATTGAAATTGAAACGGAGGATTAACGGTTATGAAAAAATTATTAGCCGGGCTCGCTTTCGGTATCCCCGTATCGTTCGCCGCAGCGGATAATGCGCCCAAACCTAATGTTCTGTTTATCGCCGTTGATGATTTGCGTGACTGGGTTGGGGTTCTTAACGAAAATCCGGGCACGCTGACGCCCCATATGGACCGTCTGGCGGCAAAAGGCGTTGTGTTTCGGGATGCTCAGGCGAGTTCGCCGCTGTGCGGCCCTTCGCGGGCGGCGCTGCTTTCCGGTGTGCGGGCGACCACCTCCGGGTTGCATGATAATACAGGCGAATTTGACAAGAACCCCGCATTAATGAACTGTGAAAATCTGCCGCAGTTTTTCAAACGCGCCGGCTACAAAACCATGGCGGCCGGAAAGGTTTTTCACGGCTACTATCCGCAATTCTGGGAT
>JBAWXO010000085.1:0-7293 GCA_037144035.1 Kiritimatiellales bacterium | reverse complement strand
GGTCTAGTGCGTCGGGCCGTCGAATTTTTGGGCGGTCTCGATATTCTGATTAATAACGCCGGCGCATTAATTGCACGTCGCCGGTTAGACGATGTGGATTCGGCCTTCTGGCGTCAGGTGATGGACGTAAATATTTCCTCCATGATGAACGTGACACGTTGCGCCTTGTCGGCGCTACGCGCGGCGGGCGGGGCGAGTGTGGTGAATATGGCCTCGCTGGCCGGCCGCAAGGGCGGCCATCCCGGGTCGCTGGCGTATTCGACCGCGAAGGGCGCGGTGCTGACGTTCACACGGGCGCTCGCTGCAGAGCTGGGCCCGGATGGAATCCGCGTGAACGCCGTGGCGCCGGGACTGATTCTCGAAACCAACTTCCACAACACGCACACAACGAAAGAATCGGCGGCGGCCACGATTGCGCAGATCCCATTAGGCCGCGCGGGCACTCCGGCGGATGTCGCGCGGGCCGTGGTCTTTCTGGCGGGACAGTTTGACGGCTTTATCACGGGAGCCACGCTGGATATTAACGGAGGCGTTTACTGCGCATGAAAAAGATCATCATGCTGGTTTGTTTGGCGGCCATGACGACGGCGCTAGGCAAGGAAAAGGCCAACTATGATTCGTATACCGGGTTTACTTGTGACCCGACTCCGGTTCTTCCGGAAAACGAAACACACCCGTCGCTGTGGTTCAAAGAGGCCGATGTCGCCAAATTGCGGGCGCTGAAAAATCAGGACGCGCTCGCCGCCGGTTTGTGGAAGCAGCTTGCGGAAAGCCCGTTTCTGACCATGGAATTGCTCAAGGTCCCTGCCGCAAGCGACGACAACAAGGTGGTCCATACGTATTATGGATCGATGTCGCAGATTGCGAAGTATGCTGGGTTCATGGCGTGGATGACGGACGACCCGGAACTTCGTGCGCGGTATGTCGAGCGCGCGACGAAAGCGCTGGAGCGGGCCTATGACGGCCCGATCCGGAGTCTGGATCCAAAAGAACAGAGCGGGCCGGTCGACGAAATTTATATGGGAACGTGGCTGCAGAATTATGCCGCCGCCTATGACTGGGTTCAGCCCTTTTTGACCCCGCAGGCCGATCAGGCAATTCGTGCGAATCTGGCGGCGGAGGCGGAGCGGGTTGCGACGAATCTTTATAATTGGGCAAACAGTCCGCATAACCATTTGTCGAAGCCCGCCTGGGGTGTCGGCAGTATGGCTCTGGCCTTATCGTCCGAACCGAAAGCCTGCGGCTGGCTGGGCGCGGCGCTGAAGGCGGCCAACGAGAACACGCACTATTTTTTCAGCTCGGACGGAATTTACCGCGAAGGCTCGCACTACATGACCTTCAGCTGGATCAATTTTGTTCCCTTCATGGTTCACTATTTAAACGTCTCCGGCGTGAATCAGTTTAAGGAGTATCAGCCGCTGATGGAGTGGGGGGTCGCGGCGCGCAACAACAAGGGCTGGCTGCCGAATATCGAAGACGCCTACATCCGTCCATTCCCCGGACACATGACCGCCGCGGCCTATCGCAAGAGTTCCACCTGGCTTCATTCCTCCTCGCCGCTGTCCGAAGTGCTGATGTGGGGATATAAGACGACCGATATGTCCCCGTTTGATGCCAGTGTGACAGCTGGCGGATATAACTACACGGGCGCCTCCATGGATTACGCGCTTCCGCTGGATGAGTATTTAACCTATGACCCGATGATCAAATCAACCGCGCCGGACGGTTCGCCGACGGTCTTTTTGAAAGGCGGGCAGACGATGTTCCGCAACACATGGACCTCCGGCGATCCGGCCGCGCGCTATCTGCTTTTCCAAGGTGTGGCCGAGGCGGACAACCATCAGCACGCCGAGCATCTGAGCTTTATTCTGTTTGCTGAAAATCAAATGATGGCCAGCGACGCGGGCTACAGCCGGGGAAGTTACACGGACGACTCACGCAAGACCTGGTACAACAAAGCGGTCGCGCACAATGTCATAACGCTGAACGGTGCGCCGCCGCAGGATGTGAAAGAAAGCGTCACGCCGGCGTCGCGTTATCGCATGGACACCACCTTCTTTGACTTTGAAGAAAAGGACGCGCCTTATCCGAACGGCGGCCTGCTGCGCCGCGCGGTTGCCTTCCCGGGAGAATCTTATTTTGTGGTGGCTGACATTGTGACATCGCCGGTTACGGCTTCAGCGGCATTGCTTCTGCATGGCGGGCGCGGCGCGATTTCCGGAGCCAACGAGTACCGCCTGTGGAATTATTCCAAAGATGATTACGGGCCGGCTGCCCAGCTGCACACATGGACCTTCGGATCGGATCCGGCGCTTTCGATCAAAGACGACACGGGCGAAATCACCTATCTGAAGGGTGATTACGGAATATTTCCGTACATCACCGCCAAAGCCTCCGGGAAAGAGCTGGTTTTTTTGCAGGTACTGTTTCCCTCTAAGACCGAAAAAGGAGTGCCGGCGGTTTCTTCGGTTCGCGAAGGCAGTCAGGTCTGGGCAACGGTAGCCGGCGCGGACGCAATAGACCTATTCATGATCCAGCCGCGTTCGGAGAAGGCTGTTTTCCAAGGATTGGAAACCGATGCCACGTTTTTCTGGATTCGCACCGACGCAAAAGGTGTTTGGCAACTGGCTGTGCGCGAGGCGACTTTTGTGCGGCGGAACGGAAAAGTTCTTTTCCAATCGTCGGAACCGCGCAGCGGCACGCTGGATCTCCGCGCTTCCGCCGCCTTTGTGGACAGCCGGAATTAAGGGGGTTTTTCTGTAGCCGCGATCCTCCCGTTTGGAATGCGGCGATATAAGGTACTCCGTATCGCCGCTTTTCTCTGCCTCTCGCCACAGCTTCCTGCGGCCACGCCTCCAGAGGAGGGGTGCCGGGACGGCAGGGTGGGTTGTGAACTGAAGCGGATTGTCCATGCAGATGAAGCCGATTGATTTTATTGGTGATTAGTGTCCATGAGTGAAGATTAGTGGTTAGTTCATTTCTGTATTTAGGATTAAAGGAGCGGAAAAATGACAAGGCAAAAATATCTGGCCGTGATCGCGGCCTTCTTGATGTGCGGAGGTATCGTTCAGGCCGCCGAGCCTGTCAGTCAAAAAGTTTATCCCGGAGCGGATGGGAGGCTCGTTTATGCGGCCGACGAACAGGGCAATACCATTCCTGATTTTTCCCTTTGCGGTTATCAAGGCGGCGGAGTCCGGCTGCCGGACGTGCCGGTTAAGCTGACCCTTGAGCCGGCGAGCGGAGCGGAAGAGGATACGGCGCGTATTCAGGCGGCCATTGACGAACTCTCCGGCTTGCCGCTGGATAACACCGGCTTTCGCGGAACGCTTCTGCTGACAAAAGGCATCTATCCGGTTGCCGGAACATTGAAAATTTCCAGTGGCGGAATTGTTCTGCGGGGCGAGGGCAACGGCAAAGACGGAACCGTTCTTTTTGCGACGGGAAAAAACAAGCGGGCTCTGATTCAGCTCGGCGCGGCCAAAGGGGTTGCCGAAAAAATCGGAACTCGCGTGAAGATCACGGACAGCTACGTTCCGGTCGGCTCCCGTTCGCTTTCTCTCAGCTCCGCTGGCGGGGTTAAAGCCGGAGATTTCGTTGTCGTTCTCCGCATAGCGAATCAGGCCTGGATTCATGAGATCGGCATGGACGACATTCCCAAGCGCGCCGACGACTCTCAGCCCACTAAAAACTGGGAGGCTAAACAATACCAGATCGGCTATAACCGGATGGTCACTGCGGTCGAAGAAAACAAAATTACCCTCGATACGCCGATTGTTTGCGCGATTGAGGAACGCTGGGGCGGCGGCGAGGTTTTCAAATGTGAAGATTCGCGAACGGACAACGTCGGCGTGGAAAACCTGCGCGTGGTTTCGGAATTCGATCCGTCGGTTGTGGCGGACGGGCACTACAGCGATGAAAACAAATGCGAGACGGCGGTTCAGTTTGACGGAGCCAAAAACGGCTGGGTTCGCGACCTCGTCGGGGTTCATCTGGACAGACTGGTTCTCATCGAACGGCCGGCGCAATGGATCACCGTTCAGGACTGCGCTTATCTCGACCCGGTATCTCTCGTGGACGGCGGGCGGCGGTACGCTTTTAAGATGGTTGGACAGCAAAGCCTTGTGCAGCGGTGCTACACCGAGGGAGCCCGCCATGCTTGTGTGTTCGACAGCCGGGTTCCGGGCCCCGATGTTTTTCTGGACTGTCTGACGGTGCAGAACTACAACTCGTCGGAACCCCATCACCGCTGGTCCACCGGCGGCTTGTACGATAATTTTTCTGGAAATCTGGCGATCATCAACCGGGCATGGCTCGGCTCGGGGCATGGCTGGACGGCTGGAAACTTTGTGGCCTGGAACACCGAAGGAAAACTGAGCGTCCAGAGTCCGCCCGCAGCGACCAATTATGCGATCGGTCATATCGGGGAGAAGGCTGCTGGGCTTTTAAAAACCATGCCGGACGGCTGGTGGGAATTTCAGGGGACCCACATTGCGCCGCGCAGTCTCTATCTGGCCCAGCTCAAAGACCGTCTGGGAGCGGGGGCGGTGCTGTCGGTTACCACCGAATCTCAGCGTCAGGGTTCCATCTACAAGGAATTGGCAGACCGGTACGCCACCGATCATAAAAAGGTGTGGGGTGCCGGAGTGCCGGCGGAAATACCGCACTGCGGTAGACCGCGGCAATAAAATCAAGGTGGATCAACCGCGAGAGAACAAAAAGAACGCAAGATGCCCGATTTCCAATGTCTGGAATTCCGCTGGCAGTCTTTTTGTGCCGCAGACACGCTGGCCTGCCCAGCAGCGCAGACAAGAGTGTCTGCGCCACGTAGAGATAAAAGCCGAACAACCATCCCGAGCGTTCAGGCAGGCGGGGACGCCTGCGGTACGTATCGCAACCGTCTCGGTTGCCTTGTCTATAAACCGGATATCATACGTGGTTGGTATAAAATCCAAGGGCGAGGGGTTTGTTTTGCCCTGTCGGGGTTTGGGTGACTAATAAAAATTAAAATGCCGATGTTTTTCTTGAATTGCCAACGCGAGCGTGATAGAAACAATGGCGTTGATGGGTGGAATAGCTTTTAACTAAACAGGAAAGGTAATGTTTATGAAGAAGATTAAAGTCATCATGCTGGCGCTGCTTCTGGCGGCCGGAACGGGATATTCCGCTGCGTATGTTACTGCAAATTTTGACAGTGACGCGCTTGGCTTCGTCACTGGCTATACCAATCTGGCCGGATGTACGTATGCCAGTCCGGGAATAGTAGTGCCTCAGACCGGACCCCATTTTATTGAAGTGATCGACCAACCCACGAACACAGCCGGAACAGGACGCGGGCTCCGCATCGTGGATAGCTGTACCAATAACGGCGTTAGGGTACAATGGAACCTTCCCGTCAGCCAGAACTCGCTCCGGTACGACTTCTCTTTCGTTCCTGCGCAGGCGCCAGACGCGCAGGGCGCAAACTCTCCTTTGGTATTTGGTGTGACGACAAACAGCGCATCACAAGGTACGGGCGGGAATCGTTTTGCCGACGTGCGTGTTGATACCGGCGGCACAATACGGTTTTATCAAGGGACGTCACAATTCAGCACAAACTGGACCCAAGGGGTCAAGTACACCATCAGCATGTATTTAAACCACAGTGATAGTAGTTCGCTTACTTACACCACTCCGCTTGGAACCACAACTACCCTTGGCACGAACTGTGTTGCCTATTGGCTGAGCACCAACGGTGCGCCAGCTGTGCTTGTGCCTTCGAGGGTTGGCGGCACATTTGTGAATCATATCGGGGCTCCCCTCGGAGAAATCGGGTTTTCCTCCGGAGGGGTCTCTAGCAATTTAAATTTTTATGTCGACAATCTAGTGGCTTCCGAGGCGATGCCTTCGAGTGCAAACATCGTGACGATCGTCAACGGCTCCGGTAGCGGGTCGTTTGACTCCGGATCGCCGGTGACGATTGTGGCGCAATCGATCGCGCTGAAGACCTTTCTTGCGTGGACCGGAGATACGGGTGTTTTGTCCAGCAACACGGCGAGCACCACGTTCACTATGCCGGCGACGAGTGTCTCCCTGACCGCGACCTATGATAAGTCGATCCTGACGATCAATAAAGGAGCCGGCGGCGGGGCCTACACCAGCGGAGCGCAGGTGGCCATCTCGGCCGATGCTCCGGCCTCCTGGCAGAAATTTTACGCGTGGGTCGGCGACACGCAGTATGTGAGCAGTGTCAGCTCCGCGAGCGCCACCGTGACCATGCCGGCGAATAAAGACATCACCGTGACCGCAACATATACCGGATTCTTCCACGATTTCGAAGACGAAACCGTCGGTGGTCCTCCGGCAATCGGAAACCCGCTGATGATTTCAATGTTTCCGCCCTCGAACTATGTTATGGTGGTAAGCGTTGCCACGAATACCGCCGGAACGGGCAATGCGGTTGAACTAAAGGATGACTCAGTCAACGGTTTGGGCTTCGAGTACAATATCACTCCGACCACTAACGGACTTTCTGCGGCCAGAGCCAGCTTTGCTTTCTCCTGGAAAAACATCCGCGGCGACGGCGTCGGAAATAATCTAATAGCGGCCTCTTTCGCGAAATACGACCCGGCTAGGTCGATGTCCGGGTCTGCAAGCCGTTACACAGAAGCGCGTCTGATGGACAATGGAACGGTCACCATTGGAGCAAATGGCGCGAGCCTTACTCCGGACGTCGGTGTCACGATGACGGCTCTCGCGGCAAACACCTTGAACGCCTTTGCAAATGATAACGATTCTCTGTCGGTCAATTATACTGTGAACGGAACGACCTATAGTTTGCCGTCCAATTCGGTGGCCTATTGGGTGAATGGCAAACTGCTGACATTCAGTGCATCCGAGAGCGTATCGATGGACTTGACAAAGACTACAGGTAGCGGCACGGTCGGAACATCCTCGAACAACCTCGGGAAGTTCGGGTTTTCAACGACCTCGACGCAAACCAATCTGAATTACATCATTGACAATATCCGGGGTGAAGAGATTCCCGCAATCTCGCTGTACTCGATGGTCGTCAACTTCGGAGGCGGCGGCGGTCTGTACACCAATGGACAGCAGGTGGTGATCAAAGCGAACACAACTGCGGGGAAAAGCTTTGTTAAATGGAACGGGGGTGAGACGTATTTGGCCAATTCCAATTCCGCGACCACCACGGTAAACATGCCAGCGGCGGGCGTCACCGTGACTGCAGTCTATAATGTGAATATCCTGACGGTCAACAACGGCTCCGGCGGCGGAGAGTACACCAATAGTGCGTTT